>CALAIJ010000058.1 GCA_937923365.1 uncultured Sulfitobacter sp. | reverse complement strand
TTGCGTGTTGAACGCATCATCGGCCAGTTTGAACGTGTCTTCGTAGAAGTTGCCAAAGTCAAAGTTGAATCCGTCCTCGGGGAAGGTCAGCTCGGCCAAGGGACCAAAGGAGAACCGCAGCGCCGACGGCACCCATGCGCCGCTCAGGTTGCCTGCCAGAACCGTGATCGTGATCGACGCACTCAGACCAATGCCGACGCCGTGGAAAAACTCTGCCTCCGCAATGGAGTATGTCGCGGTGATATCATCGACACCAATCCCGCTTTGCGGCGCATCAACGCTGAGGCTGAGCGCGGTTTGACCCGCCAGACCGATAAAGCCTTCGGCGGTGTCGCCTGTCGTGGCCGATTCCAGTTCAACCTTGAGGTAGGGCGTGACACCGTCAGAGCCTGCGATGTCCAGACGCACGTCTTCCGTGACCACCAGACCCGCGGACGCGGTTACGTCCAGCAAGGTGAAGTTGAAGTTGATCTTGCCTTCAGGGATTTTCGAGACGAAATCATGCGGATCGAACGTGTGCTCGGCAAAGACCACTTCGCCCAGGAACTTGGCGACCGCCTTGACGGGCGGCAGCGGGATTTTGTCCAGCAGGCGGACCAGCAGCGTGTCCACGTCTGCTGTCAATTCAAGGAATTTGGTGTCCGAAAAGCCATCGCCCTCCACCACGGTCGATCCGGTGGAATCCCCTTCGATGTTCGCGCCCGTGGGCAGGCGGCCGGTCAGTTCCACGCCTTCGGTCAGTTCCAGCGAGAACAGCGGCGTTGTCGGGTCCACCTTGAACAGCGAAATGCGGTTGTCGAGGCTGACAAAGGACACGTCGCCCAGATTGATGTCCTTGAAAGGGTTGATCAACGTGATGTCGCGCAGGCCCGCGCTCATCTGGACGATCAGGTCCAGACCCGCGCCAATCGGCACATCGGGGTCCAGCGAATTGCCAAAGCCGATGGTCTCAATCGTTGCGTTGGACACTTCGACGTCGTTGTAGTTCCACGTGAAGGTGATCTCGCTGCTGGAATCAAAGCTCTTGGTGGTTACCGCGCCGTCAAAGTCCACCTGAAGGTCAATGTCGTACCCCGCAGTAAAACTGCCACCGTCGCCAAGGTTCGCATAAGCCTGAAGGCCAAATTTCGCGCCCGCGTAGAAGGTCGCTTTGGCGCCAAAACCCAGGAAGGTGCCCGTATCGAATGACTTGGTATATTCACCGGGGTTCCACAGCAGACTGTCGCCTGTATCAACCCGAAGTTCTGTTGCAGCCCCCGGGGACCAGAGTGACTGGCGTTCTTCAGTGACAAAGCGGAGGGAGGAGTTTTGCGTGGCCATGGTGTATCCTAAATTGAACTCTCGGCAGAACCGGTGGAATAGAGCGACGTGTCAAAGGGTGGCGAAAAAAATTAAGCTAGAAATTTAGACAAAAGGCAGAGGCGAGAAATGTGAGCCGTTGAAATATGCGACTCGGTAAGAGCCGGTTACTTAACATTTACACTATTTTAAACGTAAATGGCCAAATAATTCTGAGCAACTTGCCGTGCATTTACCGCTGTTGGTGAAAATTCTGGCAAAACCTTGGGCGCATTTCTACTTCAGATTGACGTGCATCCAGCGCGTACCGATAAAGGCGAAACAGCCTGGCGCCAGATTCGTTTGGGCAGGCCGCCGCTTTTTTTGGCGGATGTTATGCCGTCCCTGTCTTCAGATATTGCCGCAAAGGCTCCGCACTGTTTGGTGCGCCCTTGGTTTCGGCCTCAAGGAATGCAATCGCCGCAACCTCATGCGCTGTCAGGATCTTAAGCGCAGGCAGATCACATGCAGGGGCCATCGCCTCCAGCCCTTCGAAGTCGTCGATATATTCAGGGAAGAGCTTGCGCATGCCCTCAATCATTTCCGCATAGGTATCGGGGGCCTCTTGCGCCTGTCGCTGACCCGTCGCGTGCATCACTTCTCTGGATCGCGGGGTCAGACCGTGGCGTTTGAGCAAGGGGGCGACGGCGGCGGCGGCGTACGTCTCTACCTGCGCCAGCAGTCGGAGGTTTTCCTTGTGCGCAGGTGCCGTGACTTTGTCGGCCAGACCAAGGAAATACGCCTCGCCCTCCAGCTCTTCCTCGTAATATTGCAGCAAGGTCTTGAGGTACTCCTCCGTCGGGGTCTCGGCCGCCTTTGTGTCCTGCATATAGGCGCCTTCCGGTGTCTCGCCCACATCAATGCGATCGTGGCGCAAGGGCTCATCTGGGTCCACAGGCGCGTCCAGCTCGCGGGCGTATCGGTGGCCTGCATAGACCGCAGCGGCGATGATGGCAGGCGCGTCGCAATCGCCGATCCGTGTCAACGTGAAGGGTAGGGGCGCGGCCCCGGCCAGCAGGTCATGATAAAGCGTGTCATTCGGTTTGCGTTGGGTGACCATCACCACGTTCCGGGCAGCAATCGTCGAGGTGTCGCCAGAGTAGGTGCAGGTCACTGTAGCCGCTTCCCCGTCAAAGTTCTGCATTTCCCGGGACAGGACAATCCTGATCCCCAGCTTCATCATGTGACTGCGGATCCGCCAACGCTCCGACGTATTGCCCGCCCAGGCAGAGACCACATCCGAAGGCGTCATATAGGTAACGTCATGGCCTGCTGCGCGGACGGCCTCGGCAATGACGCCGCCCATGTAATAGCCGTCTTCGTCGTAGATCACCGTCGGGCCGTCAGGCAATGTGCCGTCCATGATGTCGTCGGGGGTCAGCAGCCTTGCGTCGGACCCTTCTGCCAAGACAGAGACATATCGGTTGCCGTCAAAGCGATCCTTGCGCCAGTGCGCGCCCGTTGCCAGCACGACGTGGTCCGCCTCGACGGCGGCGACGTCTTTGGCGGTCAGCTTGCTTTCGCGGAAGACCTCGACATTGGTCATACCCAACACTTGTTGTTCACGGTAATCGCGCACGCGGATGTATTCGGACATGCCGGGCAGGGCGGCTTCGCGCGGGACGCGGCCCCCAAGGGTGCGCGTGGCCTCGGCCAGCATGACGTCATAGCCGCGCAGTCCCAATGCGCGGGCCGCTTCCAGACCCGCAGGGCCTGCGCCCACCACCAGGACACGGGTGTCACTGCCTTTGGGGGCGATGCGTTCGGGGTGCCAGCCTTTGCGCCACTCCTCGCCCATGGTGGGGTTCTGGGTGCAGCG
>CALAIJ010000057.1 GCA_937923365.1 uncultured Sulfitobacter sp. | reverse complement strand
ATCTCGCTCCAGACCATCCGGCACATGCGGTTCTGCAAGACGCAGGTCTTCCGGGGGGTGACGAGTTGATCCTGCGGCGCATAAACACCAGTGATGGGCGCAAGACCGCGTGGGTCAATGACCGTCGCTGTTCTGGCGAGGTGCTGCGCGCCTTGTCGGATACCTTGGTCGAACTGCACGGCCAGCATGATGATCGTGGCTTGCTGAACCCGCGCGGGCACCGCTCTATTCTGGATGCATTTGCCGGAAATGACGCGTTACGCAGCCGGACGCGCAAGGCATGGGCCGCTTTGGGGGCTGCGCGCAAGGAAGCACAGGCCGCTGCCGCCCGCACCGCCGCCATCCGCGAGGAAGAGGACTTTCTGCGTCACGCCGTGGCCGAACTGGACAAGCTCGACCCGCAGGAAGGCGAAGAAGCCACCCTCGATACCAAACGCCGCTTGATGCAAGGCGCAGAGAAGATCCGCGCAGATGTGGTCAACGCCTACGAGTTGTTGGGGCAGGGAGGCGCAGAAACCGCCATGGGCGACGCGCTGCGTTGGCTTGACGGTGTTGCAGGTAAGGCCGAGGGCGCGCTGGAGCCCCCCATGGCCGCCCTTGCCCGCGCGATGGAACATCTGGACGAGGCGATGGCAGGTGTTGCCAATGCCATCGACGCCATGTCTTTTAACCCGATCGAGCTGGAAGAGGCGGAAGAGCGGCTGTTTGCCATCCGCGCACTGGCCCGCAAACACGATGTTGCACCCGATGAACTGGCCGGTTTTGCCGGCACCCTGCGCGCCAAGCTGGAGGCATTGGACGCAGGCGATGCGCAGGAAGCCGCACTGCGCGCTGCCGTGCAGGCCGCACAGGATGCCTATGACACTGCAGCCGATGCGCTTAGCAAAGCCCGCAGCAAAGCGGCAAAGCGGCTGGACAAGGCCGTCTCGGCAGAGCTTGCCCCGCTCAAGATGGAACGTGCGGTCTTTGCCACGCTGATTGCAGAGGATCAGGCCGGACCAGACGGCCATGATGCCGTATCCTTTACGGTGGCCACTAACCCTGGCGCACCTGCGGGTCCGTTGGGCAAGATCGCCTCGGGCGGAGAGCTAAGCCGCTTTTTGTTGGCGCTCAAAGTCTGCCTGACGCAGGATCAGGACGGTCTGACCCTTATCTTTGACGAAATTGACCGCGGTGTCGGTGGCGCCACAGCGGATGCGGTCGGGCGCAGGCTATCGGCACTTGCGCAGTCGGGGCAGGTCTTGGTTGTCACCCATTCGCCGCAAGTTGCTGCCTTGGGTGCGCACCACTGGCGGGTCGAAAAGGCCGTGTCCAAAGGCATGACCACCTCCACGGTCACGCCGCTGTCGTCGCCTCAGCGGGTAGACGAAGTGGCCCGCATGCTGGCAGGTGACCAGATCACAGATGCGGCCCGTGCGGCGGCAGAGGCCTTGTTGGCAGGGTAGGGGAGAAAAGTGCGGAAAATCAGATATCTCCGCGCAGTTCCTCATGCAGTTAATCAGGCTTACGGCCCCCACAGCGTTACCGGCAGCCGGTCATGAGCGATCCCGCGCCCTCGTTCGTAGCCCAGCAGATGGCGCTGCTTGTCAGCAATTGCAAACGCGCGTTCCAGGTGCTTCGTGACCGCGGGCCCGGCAAGATTACGTTTTGGTTCATTGCCCTGTTGATCGGCATCGCGGCGGGCTTTGCGGCACTCTTCTTTCGCAAGGGGATCGAAGGGCTACAGGCGTGGGCCTACGGCACCGATGACGTGCAAAACCTGCATACTTTCATCAGCGGGCTGGAGTGGTATTGGGTCGTGGCCCTGCCGATGATCGGTGGGCTGGTGGTCGGCTTGATCCTGCACAATTTCACCCGTGACGGGCGCGCGCGGTCTGTCGCGGACGTGATCCAGGGCGCGGCCTTGCACGAAGGACGGGTCGAGACGCGGGCGGGTCTTGCGTCTGCCCTCGCGTCGATGATCACGCTGGGGACGGGGGGGTCATCTGGCCGTGAGGGGCCGGTTGTGCACCTTGCCGCCGTTATCTCCACATGGGTGAGCCGCCGGATTAATGCGGACGGCATTACGGGGCGCGACCTTTTGGGCTGCGCCGTGGCGGCAGCGGTTTCGGCAAGCTTCAACGCGCCGATTGCAGGGGCGCTTTTTGCGCTTGAGGTGGTCTTGCGCCACTTCGCGGTGCATGCTTTTGCCCCGATCGTCATCGCCAGCGTGGCGGGCACGGTCATCAACCGGCTGGAGTTCGGCGGCGTCACCGAATTTGTCCTTCCCAGCTATGGCGACCTGCAATTCTACGTCGAATTGCCTGCCTTCTTGCTGCTGGGCCTGACCTGCGGGGCGATTGCGGTGGCCCTGATGCGGTCCGTCTTCTGGGCGGAGGATATTGGCAACTTCGTGCAGGCAAAAACCAAGCTACCGCGCTATCTGCGGCCCATGGTGGCGGGGGCCATCCTCGGCGTCATTGCCCTGTGGTTCCCCCATATCATCGGCGTGGGATACGAGACGACGTCGATGGCGCTGACGGGTCAGTTGGTGCTGCACGAGGCGGTGGTCTTTGCCATTCTCAAGGTTGCTGCGGTCTCCATCACCTTGGGCGGGCGCATGGGGGGCGGCGTATTCTCGCCCTCGTTGATGATAGGCGCGCTGGCGGGGCTGGGCTTTGGCCTTGTGGCGACAGGTCTTTTTCCGGATGTGTCGGGGTCGTCATCGCTTTATGCGCTTGCAGGCATGGGGGCTGTGGCCGCCGCCGTTCTGGGCGCTCCCATTTCCACCACGCTCATTGTGTTCGAATTGACCGGCGACTGGCAAACCGGCCTTGCCGTGATGGTGGCCGTATCCATGTCCACGGCGCTTTCATCCCGATTGGTGGACCGCAGCTTCTTCCTTACCCAGATCGAACGGCGGGGTATTCATCTGGCCGCAGGCCCGCAGGCCTATTTGTTATCGATCTTTGTGGTGGCCCGCGTCATGCGCACCCAAGACGACCCGCGCGCCGCCAACGAGGAGCGCTGTTGGGAACTTATCAATGACGGCACCTATATCGACGGCACCGCCACGCTGGAGCAGGCCATGCCCATTTTCGACCAGACCATGGTACAGTTTATCCCCGTGGTCAGCCTGTCGCCCGATGCGCCGCCCGAACTGTTGGGTGCGTTGTTCCATGTGGACGCGCTCAAGGCCTATAATCGCGCCTTGGCGGCCACGGCAGCGGAAGAACATAGCTGAGTTTTTGCCGATGGCGAGATAGGGGCCTAACAAGCGCGTCGTTTCCACGTACCGGACAAAGCATCTGCATTGTGCGGTCAACGCGCTTTTCTTCCCCTCACCTTTGGGTAGTCTATCCAGTAGTCTTGGAGCGTGAAAAACCTTTGGGGGGTATGTGATGTTGGGAACTTTGTTGGTGCC
>CALAIJ010000056.1 GCA_937923365.1 uncultured Sulfitobacter sp. | reverse complement strand
GCCATACGCCGCGTCATCTGCGCGCCGTTTTTCTCGAAGGTTTCTTCCAGATCGCCCCGCATCAGGCCCAGCCAGTTGGAGTAGGCCTGCACCTTGTCCTCGGCATCCACGCAGGCGACGCTGTCTTCGCAATCCATGATCGCGGACAGGGCACTTTCCAGACGCACGTCGGCAAGACCCGCCTGATCGCGGCTGCCGATGGTGTGGGTGCGGTCAAAGACCAGCTCCACATGCAGCCCGTTGTTGCGCAGCAGCACCGCATCGGGCGCGCGCGGGTGGCCGCGGTAGCCCACAAACTTTTCGGGCTGCGCCAGTGGCTGGTCATCAATGCGCAGGACACCTGCCCTGACCGAGTACCGCCGCGCATCGGCATGGCTGACCCCTTCGATGGGAAAGGCTTCGTCCAGAAACACACGGGCACGGGCGACGACACGGGCACCGTGGCCTTGATCGTAGCTGCCCGGTTTGGCGCGCGCGCCCATGGCATCCGTGCCATAGAACGCATCATACAGACTGCCCCAGCGCGCATTCGCTGCATTCAGCGCAAATCGCGCGTTGGTAATCGGCACGACCAACTGCGGGCCTGCGACTTTGGCAATTTCGGGATCGACATTCTGAGTCTCGACCTCGAAATCGTCGCCCTCAGGGGTGATGTAGCCGATGTCACGCAGGAACTTCAGGTAGGTCTCCATGTCCTGCGCTTCGCCATTTCGGCCTTTGTGCCAATCGTCGATCTTGGCCTGCATGTCGCTGCGGGTCTGCAACAGGGCGCGGTTGCGCGGTGTCATTGTGTTAACAAGTGCGGCAAAGCCCTGCCAGAAGTCCTCCGCCCCGACGCCAGTGCCGGGCAGCGCCTGCTCTTCCAGAAAACTGGCAAGCTGCACGTCTACCTGCAATCCGTGGCGTTCTGTTCTATTGGTCATGGGGCGGGCTCCTTTGGTGTTCTGTCGTCAAGTTTGCGGCAGGTCTAAGGGCATTACAATAGGCCCGCAACAAAATTGGTAAAATTAGTTTACCAATTAGCCCGATTTGGCCGCACGCCTGCACCGGTCAGAGCAAAAGCGCACTGCGTCCCAATCACGGGCCCACTTGCGCCGCCAACTGAACGGCAGCCCGCATTGTGCGCATGTCTTTTGCGGCAGATCGGACTTTTTACGCATCTTCGGCATGTCTACCTCCAGCCCACACGTCAAAACGGCCCCCGCGCAAGGCAGAGGCCGTTTTAATTGAAAAGCCGTTTGTCAGCCTTAGTCAATGACACCGCGCTGGACATCATCTTTGCCCACCACAGGTTCGCCGTTATAGGCGGTTGCCCCGCTGTCAGCGGTACTGAGCATGGCCACGCCCAGAATGGCGATCATCATCAGGCCGCCAAATACCATCGCGGCTTTGATCCCGATCAGGGCAGGCTTGTGGCGTTCTTCTTGCAGTTCAATGTTTGTGTCAGGTGCTGACATGGTTCAATTTCCTTTTCGTTACTTTGCAGTATGACCCGTCTTGCGGGTCTCCTCTTGCAAACCTAACGTGTGCAAAGGCCAATCGTTCCAAGAAAGTCAGGACACCCCATGCGCGACGCTGCCCCCCAGACGATCTATCTGTCTGACTACACGCCCTTCGGTTGGCTGGTGGAGGAGGTCAAACTGGACTTCGCCCTTGCCCCCAATGCGACCCGCGTGAAAAGCCGTATCCGGTTTGCCCCGAACCCTGATGCGCCCGCGCAGACCTTCTTTTTGCACGGCGAGGCGCTCAAGCTGATGTCTGCGCGTATCAACGGCGAAGAGGTCAGCCCGACGCTGACCGATGAGGGTCTGACCTGTGCTGTGCCCGATGGCCCCTTCACATGGGAAGCGGAGGTAGAGATCGACCCCGCAGGCAACACCGCTCTTGAAGGTCTGTACATGTCGTCTGACATGTATTGCACCCAGTGCGAGGCCGAAGGCTTTCGCAAGATCACCTATTACCCCGACCGTCCCGACGTGATGAGCATTTTCACCGTGACCATAGACGGCCCCTACCCCGTGCTGCTGTCAAACGGTAATCCGGTTTCAACCCGCAAAGGCCACGCCGAATGGCACGACCCGCATCCAAAGCCCGCGTATCTTTTTGCGCTCGTCGCAGGCGATCTGGTCGCCCATCCCGATACGTTCACCACCATGGGCGGGCGACATGTTGATCTGAACCTGTACGTGCGCCCCGGCGACGAAGGCAAATGCGCCTTCGGGATGCAGGCGCTGAAGGACAGCATGAAATGGGACGAGGACGTCTATGGACGCGAATATGATCTGGACCTGTTCAACATCGTGGCCGTGGATGACTTCAACATGGGTGCGATGGAGAACAAGGGCCTGAACATCTTCAACTCTTCCGCCGTCCTTGCCAGTGCCGCAACATCGACCGATACCAATTTTGAGCGGATCGAGGCGATCATCGCGCATGAGTATTTCCACAACTGGACCGGCAACCGGATCACCTGCCGCGACTGGTTTCAGCTGTGCCTCAAGGAAGGGCTGACAGTCTACCGCGACAGCCAGTTCACCTCGGACATGCGTTCCGCCCCGGTCAAGCGGATCTCTGACGTGATCGACCTGCGCGCACGCCAGTTCCCCGAAGACCAAGGCCCCCTTGCCCACCCCGTGCGACCCGCCAGCTTTCAGGAGATCAACAACTTCTATACCGCCACCGTCTACGAGAAAGGCGCCGAGGTTATCGGCATGCTGAAGCTGCTGGTAGGCGACGCGGCCTATGCCCAGGCGCTCGACCTTTACTTTGAACGCCACGATGGCGATGCCGCCACCATCGAGGACTGGCTCAAGGTGTTCGAGGATACCACGGGCCGTGATCTTACCCAGTTCAAACGCTGGTATGCGCAGGCCGGCACGCCGCATCTGACGGTGTCGGAAAGCTTCGATCTGGACACGCTAACCCTGACCTTCACGCAGCATACCCCGCCCTCGGCGGCAACGCCGGACCCTCAGCCACAGGTCATCCCCATTGCCATGGGCCTCATTGGCCCCGACGGGGACGAGGTGCTGGACACCCGTGTGCTGGAAATGACGAAGGCAGAGCAAAGTTTCCGCTTCACAGGTCTCGACGCACAGCCCGTCGCTTCCCTCCTGCGTGGGTTTTCCGCACCGGTCGTGCTGCATCACGATCTGACCGATGCGCAACGCGCGCATCTGCTTAGCGCCGATACCGATCCTTTCAACCGCTGGGAGCAGGCCAATATGCTGGCCCGCAAATCCATGCTGGACATGATCTTGAAGGACGCGGACCCCGATCCTGCCTTTCTGGCAGGGATCAAAACCGTTGTGACGGACACCCGTCTTGATCCGGCCTTTCGCGATCTGATCATCGGCTGGCCAGGTGCCTCGGAACTGGCAGGACTTCTGCATGACATGGGCCATGTGCCCGACCCGGAGGTGATCTATCGTGCATCCGAAAAGATGGGGCTTGCGATGGCCGAAACCTTTGGCGACGTGGCCCGCGAGATTTATGATACCAACCAGATCACGGGCCCCTACCAACCCAATGCAGAGCAATCGGGCAAACGCGGGCTTGCAGGCGTGATGCTGTCGCTGATCAGCCGCAAAGACGGCGGTGCACTGGCTGCGGCACAATATGATGCGGCCGACAACATGACCTTGCAACTGGGCGCATTGAACGCAGTCGTGCGCTATGGCAACGGCGATGAAAAGCTGAAAGCCTTTGAAGAGCAATGGCGCGACGACCGTCTGGTGATGGACAAATGGTTTGGTCTGCAAGTGGGGCAATCCAAGCCGGACCAAACCGTCGCCACCGTGGAACGGCTGACCCGGCACCCCGATTTCAACTGGAAGAACCCGAACCGCTTTCGCGCCGTGATGGGCATGATGGCGATGCATCACGCAGGCTTTCACCATGCCAGCGGTGCGGGGTACAAACTGCTGGCGGATTGGCTGATCAAACTGGACCCACTAAACCCGCAGACCACGGCGCGCATGTGCTCGGCCTTTCAGACGTGGCGGCGCTACGACGAAGGCCGCCAGTCGCTGATCCGCGCCCAGTTGGAGCGTATCCTGGCCACGCCGAACCTCAGCCGCGATACCTCTGAAATGCTGACACGGATACTGGCCGCATGACCCGCCCTGTTTGTCTGATCACAGGGGCCTCCGCCGGGATCGGTGCCGCTTGTGCCATCCTTGCCGCACAGCGCGGCTATGATGTGGCTATCAATTACAACAGTGACCGCGCCGGGGCCGAAAATGTGGCACAGGCTGCGATCGCCGCAGGCGCACGCGCGCTTATTGTTCAGGCGGACGTCTCCGACCCTGATGCCATTGCCGCGATGTACCGAGAGGTAGATGCCTTCGGCCCGCTGGACGCGCTGATCAACAACGCAGGGATTGTGGGTCAGACCGCCCGCGTGACGGACCTGACATTCGCGCGTCTGCGCCAGCTTTTTGATGTGAACACCATCGGTGCGATCCTTGTGGCGAAAGAAGCCGTCTTGCGGATGGAGCCGCGCGGTAAGGGCGTCATCATCAACGTGACCTCTGCCGCTGCACGGTTGGGCTCGGCCAATACATACGTGGACTATGCGGCGACCAAAGCTGCGATGGACATCTTTACCAAGGGCCTCTCGGACGAAGTGGCCGCCTCTGGCCTGCGCGTGATGGGCGTGGCCCCCGGCATTATCGAAACGGCGATCCACGCCAAGGGCGGCGATCCGGACCGTGCAGCGCGCAACGCGCCAAACGTGCCGATGCAGCGCACAGGCAGCGCCGAGGAAGTCGCCAAAGCAATCTTGTGGCTGATGTCCGACGAGGCATCCTATGTCACCGGATCAACCCTGAATGTGACAGGAGGACGCTAACGCATGCACATCATCATCGCCCTCGTCGGGATCATCGTGGCAGGCTACGTCTGGTTCAACCGCGCCCAGCGCGCCGCTGACGTGGCCACCGATCTGATTGGAGCGGCCCAGGACGTGAAGAACGCCGCGCGCCGTTTTGGCTTTCGCAGGCGCGCCAACCAGCACCCTGTTGACGGGATTGATGATCCCAAGCTGGCCGTGGGCGCGCTGGCTGTGGCGTTTTTGGAGCTTGACGATCTGCCGACGGTAGAAGCCCGTGCCAAAACCGATCACGCCTTGCGCAAACATCTTGCCATCGACGGTGAAACCTCGCAGGAAATTACCATCCTTGGCCGCTGGTTCGTCGAGGAATGCCAAGGGCCGACGCCCGCCTTCTCGCGACTGGCCAAAAAGCTGAAGGCGATAGATGGCGCGGATCATTTCCAGCCCCTGATGTCCGTGCTGGGGGACATCACGCAAGCCACGGGCGGCACGCCCAGCACGCGGCAATCGGATGCGCTGACGGAACTGGCACGGATCTTCCGCCTGACATGAGCGACAGCACCTTCAGCTACCGTCGCACCTCGCGCAGTTTGACAACCGCACTGGTGGTGGCCGGCGTCCTTCTGGCCCTTTGGGCTGCGTGGATGTGGCTGGAGGCAGCCCCCTGGCTGATGCTGGTGCTAGCAGTCTTTACCCTGCCCGCAGTTTACGATCTGGCCGCAAACCCTGCCGCTGGGCTGGAACTGCGGTCAGAGGAGTTGCGCTGGTACTCAGGCAGGCGCGAAGTTCAGATCGCGCACACAGACATAGATCATGTACGTCTGGATACGCGGCTGGACTTTTCCGTGCGCGCCTCTGCCGTACTGACCTCGGGGCGCAAAATACGCCTGCCGTTCGAGGCGACCCCGCCTCACCGCGCATTTGAGGAAGCTTTGGAAGCAAAAGGCATCAAGGTCATGCGCTATCACTTCCAGCTGATGCAGTGATTATCCGGCTTTAACGACGGGCCGCACCTTGGGGCGGATCGCGTCACGCGGGGTGCAATAGGCTTGCCGTTTGAGCCAATTTGCCATGTCGCGCCGTTTGGCGGCCTTGTGCATCGGACCCCAATCGGCTGTCACGCCAAGGCCCCTCTTGCCTCTGTAGCCGTGGATGACCCCGTCGCGCGGCACTGTGATTGCCATGATCCGCACAGCACAACTCAGGTTGGCCGCCCCGTTCTTGAGCGCCTCGCCCGTGCCCACGTTGCATTTACGCCAGCGGGCGGTCTGTGGCAGGATTTGCAGCAATCCATACCATTGCCCCCCGCCACCAACGGCCCATGGCTTGTAAGTACTCTCGTGTTTGGCGAGCGCCGACATAAAGCCGACCCAGAAGGCACGGCGCTGTGCATCGGTATTGGTAGGGTACGCGGGGCACCAGTTGGCAATGTCGCGGGGCACCTCGTTCACCAAGGGGCGCCCGTGATCTTTTAGCGCGGACAATGCCGCACGGGTCCAGATCACATGACCTTCCATATGCTGCCACCTTGTGCGCGGCACAGCACCGCTGCGCGCAGGCGGGCGCAGATCGGTCTGGAAACTGGCTGCCAGCTGAGGCGCGGCTGGCCGCGTCGGGACAAGTTCCGCATCCGGTGCAATTCCGGCAGCGCCCACAACCTTTGATTGTGCTGCCGCTTCGGAACGCGCCTGAGGACGCACCTCTGCGGCGGTCTGCGCGAAGGCGGGGACAACCCAAAGGGCCAATGTTACGCAAAGAACCAGTTGTTTCATAAAACACTTTATGAAGTGCTTCTGTTGGTTAATGCAAGGTTAACGCTTGTTCCCGACGGATTCGCGAAACAACCCGCCCCTTGAACCGCGAATGTAACCCATACGGGAACAATCTTGCCCTACTGCGGCAGAAACCGGCCCAACACACGTTAAAGGCGAAATAACTTCGCAGTATGAGCGCAGCCACGCCACGCTTCTGCCCCATTGCACGGGCAGTTTGATCGTTGTTGAAAAGCAAGAACGAGTAGCTCCCGACCATGATCCAATTTTCCAAGATCGTCACTGACACGCTGTCAGCCATTGCAGGCCGAAAGGGTGCTGCCCCTGACATGGCGGTCAAGCCACTGCACCATGGCCGCACCATCATGCGCCGCGAAGTGCACCAGCCGATGAATGCAGGTGCAGCGTCCATGCTGCAGATTCTATGTCCCGACCCAACTGCCGAAGACACCTGCCGCGACCAACATATCAAGACCGGTCAACGCCTTGCCCGACAGGAACGCTGGGAAGAACTCAGCGCCATGATCAGCGATGCCGATGCCGTGCGGGCCATGACACCGGGTGCGATGCCTGTGGCGGACCTGCTGTCCTACGGGGCCCGTGCAGACGTGGTGATGGCCGTCGAACACGCGCTGCTCAGCGGCACACCGGAGCGCGATGCGCCCTTGCTGGACGGTATCGAAGCGCTGGAACATATCCTCGCAGATTTCCCCGGAAACTATGTGATTGCCGCGGTTGTGGCACAGGCCCATCTGGACATAGGCTGGGCATGGCGCGGCACGGGCTGGGACGTGGAAGTCTCTGCCCTGAACCGCGAAGCTTTCGAAGCGCATGTGGACCGTGCCGCAGACATTCTGGGCGGGTTTTGCAACAAAGGACTGCAATCTCCGTTTCTGGCGGCAACCTGCTGCGCGGTGCTGAGCGGCGCCAAAGAGGACAAGACCCAGCTGGCCGACAATTACGAAGCCTTGATCGACCTCAACCCCGCCAACCCGCGCCCGATGCGCGCGATGGGCAACTACCTGCTGCCGCGCTGGCACGGGTCTCATGCCAAGCTGGAGCTTGAAGCCCGCCGCACTGCTGCACGCACGATGTCGGTCTGGGGTGCAGGCGGCTACACTTGGGTAATGTTCGACGCGATCACATATGACGACGAGGCCTGCGCGCACCTTGATCTGGCGTTCTTTATCGAAGGGCTGCACGATATTCTGGACCGCACCAATGACGCCTATATTGTAAACTTGCTGGCTGCGTACTGCGCCAATGCCATTGGGCAAGCCTTTTCGGGCAATGACGAGGCGGACCAGAACCGTGCGCGCATTGCCGATTGCACGGCATGGATCGTGCGCGATCACCTGACCGAATTGCACCCGATGATCTGGGCCCATGCGGCACAGGGCTTTGACAACAATCTGCGGGTCCATTCGCCGGAACGCTTTGCCGCTTCGGGCCGCGAAGACGCGGTACGCATCATCACAAGCCTCTTCCGCTCGGAAATCGCGGCGGGCAAGCGGATCGTATTCACGGATACGGGCCCCGAAGCGCTCTCCGCCTGACGCCGCCATACGCGCTCCCCTCTTGAAGCACCTGCCCCCCTCAACTAAGAGCAAAGGGACATTCCACCTTCAGGGGCGCGCCATGCTTGATCTGACCTACGAAACCCCAACGCCAAAGCGTATTGCCGGTGCCAAAGATGACTGGGAACTGGTCATCGGGATGGAAGTGCACGCACAGGTTTCCTCAAATTCCAAGTTGTTCTCGGGCGCCTCAACGCAATTCGGCGCCGAGCCCAATTCAAACGTGGCCTTCGTGGACGCGGCCATGCCCGGCATGCTGCCCGTGATCAATGAATATTGCGTGGAACAGGCCGTGCGCACGGGGCTGGGGCTCAAGGCGCAGATCAATCTGAAATCCGCCTTTGATCGTAAGAACTACTTTTACCCCGACCTGCCGCAAGGCTATCAGATCAGCCAGCTGTATGAACCCATCGTGGGCGAAGGCGAAGTCCTGGTGGAGATGGGCAATGGCACGGCGCGTTTGGTCCGCGTGGAACGTATCCACATGGAACAGGACGCAGGCAAATCGATCCACGACATGGACCCCAACATGTCCTTTGTGGACCTGAACCGCACAGGCGTCTGCCTGATGGAAATCGTCTCCAAGCCCGATATCCGAGGCCCCGAAGAAGCCGCCGCTTATCTGGCCAAACTGCGCCAGATCCTGCGCTATCTGGGCACGTGTAATGGCGACATGCA
>CALAIJ010000055.1 GCA_937923365.1 uncultured Sulfitobacter sp. | reverse complement strand
TGCCGCCTGTGGCCAAGTGGTATTGATCAGCAACAATCGCCTTTGTTGATCATCCGCGGCTGCCGGGGCCAGCTCCGGACCCCGGGATATTTCAGGCCAGAGATATCTCGGTTCGCCCTAGCCTTGTCGCACAGCGTCGATCATTTGTTGGACGTGCGCTGGATCAGCGTCGGGTGTGATGCCATGGCCAAGATTGAAGATATGTGGGCCGTTTGACAGGGCGTCCACAATGCGGCGCGTCTCGGAGACCAAAGCGTCGCCGCCCGTCACCATGTGTGAGGATTTCAGATTGCCCTGGACGCACCCGTCTGGTTGCACATTCTCGGCTACCCATTCGGCGCTCACAGCGTCATCCACCGCGATACATTCCGCACCGATAGCTTTGTGCGCGCCCTTGTAGCGTTCGCCCGCGCCGCGCGGGAAGGCGATGATCGGGGTGTTGGGGTTCTTGGTTTTGACGCCTTCGACAATCGTGCGCATCGGGGCAAGAGAATAGCGGTCAAAGTCGTCGCCTTGCAAAGAGCCCGCCCAGCTGTCGAAGATTTTGACCACTTCGGCGCCCGCTTCGATCTGAGCGTTCAAATAGGTGATTGTCGCCTGAGTGATCCGGTCCATCAGCGCGTCGAACACTTTGGTGTTCTCGTCCTTGAGCGCGTGGGCAGGTGCCTGATCCGGTGTGCCCTTGCCTGCGATCATATAGGTCGCCACGGTCCATGGCGCGCCAGCAAAGCCGATCAGCGTGGTTTCCTCCGGCAGTTCTTTGGCAAGGCGGCCGACAGTGTCGTAGATTGGCGCCAGATGGGCGTGGATGTCATCCGGTCCTTTCAGTGCATCCACGCCCGCCTGATCCGTAATGGTTGACAGCCGCGGGCCTTCGCCCGTGACAAACCACAGGTCAGCGCCCAGCGCTTGCGGGACCAGCAGGATGTCCGCAAACAGGATTGACGCATCAAAGCCGTAGCGGCGGATGGGTTGCAGGGTCACTTCGGTTGCCAGCTCTGAATTGTAGCACAGCGACAGGAAATCCCCCGCCTGCGCGCGGGTTGCGCGGTATTCAGGCAGGTAGCGGCCCGCCTGACGCATCATCCAGATGGGCGGCGTGGAGAGCGTCTCTCCGGCCAGTGAGCGGAGGATGGTTTTTTGAGCGGCCATGGGACATTCCTTGATCTATCGTTGCGGACAATCTGTACACTTCTGTTGACAGTGTTCAAGGCTGACGTGAAACCAGCGGGGCGTCGGGATGCAGATCTATCGACGTGCCCGCCCATTGTGGAGAGAGACGTGACCACGCGCTATGCTATCTACTTTATCGCGTCAGGCGCACCTGCAGCCCATGGCGCTGCGTGGCTGGGCTGGGACATTGCCACGGGTCGCGCCGTGCAACACCCTGATCTGCCAGGTGAGGATGTGGCACAGATTACCGAGCGGCCCCGCAAATACGGGTTTCACGCCACGATCAAAGCACCATTCCATCTGCGCAGTGGCACGGATGCGGAGGCGTTGAGGGATGCGGCTCTCAACCTGTGCGCGGGCCTGCCCTCCGTCCAGATCGCGGCGCTGGAGGTGAAAGCCTTGGGCCGGTTCCTTGCTCTCGTTCCGGTTGGAGATACCGCTGCGATCGATACGCTTGCGGCACAGGTCGTTGAGGGGCTGGATCCGTTTCGGGCAGCCCCATCGCAAGAAGAGCTTGCGCGTCGACGCAAGGCGAACCTGTCTCAGAGGCAGGAGGCCCATCTGACCAGATGGGGGTACCCGCATGTCATGGATGATTTCCGGTTCCACATGACCCTCACGGGGCCTGTGCCGCGCCGGGATGTGGACCAGATCAAAGAGAGGGTCGCGGAACACTTCGCCTCCGCGATGCGCGCACCGCTAGAGATCAACGCATTGACGTTGGTGAAGGAGCGCGCTGATGGCCGCTGGGTGAGTGTTCAATCCTTGCCGTTGGGATAGATGCCGTGATCGCTTGCGCGGGTGCGCGCCCTCGTGTTCACTGCCCTGCAAGAGGGAGACATCCATGACCGAACAAACCCGTGTGTTGATCGCCGGTGGCGGCATTTCCGGCCTTGCCTTGGCGCTAAGCTGCCATCAGGCCGGCATCCCTTTCACGGTGTTCGAAGCCAGCCAACAGATGCGACCGCTTGGTGTCGGGATCAATCTGCAGCCCTCGGCCGTGCGAGAACTCTATGCCTTGGGGCTGGAAGATGCATTGGGCTGGATCGGGGTGCAGACCCGCGACTACGGGTTTTACAGCAAGAAAGGCCTGCACATCTGGACAGAGCCACGCGGCAAACATCTGGGCTACAACTGGCCGCAGTACTCGGTGCATCGCGGGCAGTTGCACATGTTGCTGTATAACGAAGTGATCCGGCGCTGCGGGCCGGATGCCGTGCAGACGGGGTGCCGCGTCACAGGGTTTGAAACAGAGGGCGACACTGCGCAGTTGCACGTCAAGGACCGCGACGGGCTTGCGCGGACCGAAAAGGGTGCTGTGATCATCGGGGCGGATGGGATCCATTCAGCAATCCGCGCGCAGATGGTGCCGGATGAGGGGCCGCCGTCTTGGGGCGGGGCGATCCTGTGGCGGGGGACAGCGCAGGCGAAACCCTTTCTGACAGGCGCCTCGATGGTGTTGGTCGGGCATCATTCGCGGCGCTTTGTCAGCTATCCCATTTCGCCTGTCGATCCCGAAACGGGCAAGGCGACGATCAACTGGATTTGCGAGCGCAGCTTTGATCCGTCAGAGGGTTTCCGCAAAGAGGATTACGCCCGCGAGGCGGATCCCGCGGACTTCCTGCCGCATTTTGAGGACTTCAAGTTCGATTGGCTGGATGCGCCTGCGTTGATCCGTGGCGCGGAGAAGGTCTTTGAATACCCGATGGTGGACCGTGATCCGCTGGAACGCTGGACCTATGGCCGTGCGACCTTGATGGGGGATGCGGCACATGCGGCCTATCCTGTCGGCTCCAACGGTGCGGGTGCAGGGATCATCGATGCGCGTAAACTTGTTGCCGCGTTTCTCGCGTGTGGGATCGGGCCCGACGCCTTGCAGGCCTACGAGGATGAAATGCGGCCCGAGACGTCAAAGATCGTGCTGATGAACCGCGGCTCAGGTCCCGACAAGATTCTGGACGTGGTCGAAGAACGCTCCGGCGGGCAGTTCGACAATATCGAAGACGTCATCCCCAAGTCCGAAATGGACGCCCATGGCGAGATGTACAAACGTATGGCAGGTTTTGGCGTGGCCGAGACAAACGAACGCGCAGACATCATCGCCAAGGGCGCGCGCTTCACAGGTTGAGTTCTGACCGGCCGCCGCCCCTCAGGCCGCCTCGCGGGGGTTTTTGCCAAGGATGATCATCGACAGGATGTCGTCTTCGGTGACGTCCTCGACCCGCTCGGTGCCGACCATCTGGCCGTTTTTCATCACGGCGACGCGGTCGCAAAGTTCCATCATTTCGCGGGTGTCGTGGCTGATCAGGAAAATCCCGAGGCCTTGTTTTTTCAACTCGTGAATAAGCTCGGCCACCATGGCTGTCTCATGGACCCCCAAGGCGGCGGTGGGCTCATCCATGATCAGGATCTTGGCGTTGAAATAGACCGCGCGGGCAATGGCGACCGATTGGCGCTGCCCGCCGGACAGGGCGCTGACCGGTTCCTTGAGCTTGCGAAAGTTGGGGTTGAGGCGCGCCATGATCTTGCGCGTTTCCGCCTCCATCCGGTCATCATCCACAAAACCCAATGCGGTGGTCAGCTCGCGCCCCAGAAAGAGGTTGCTTGCCGCATCCAGATTGTCGGCCAGGGCCAGCGTCTGGTAAATCGTCTCGATGTTGTAGTCACGCGCATCACGGGGCGAATGGATCGTGGCCTTTTCGCCGTTGATATGGATCTCTCCGCTGTCCATCTTGTATGCGCCCGAGAGCATTTTGATCAGCGTCGATTTGCCTGCGCCGTTGTGGCCCAGCAGGCCCACCACTTCGCCCGCGTGCAGCTCAATGGAGCAATTGTCCACCGCCTGCACACCGCCAAAAGCGATGGAGACATTCTTCATTTCAACCAAAGGTGTTGTCATTTACTTGGCCTCCATACGCTTGCAGGTCGCACCAGAGGTGCGCGAATAAGACAGATATCGCATGTGTTTGGAGGTCATCATTTGGCCCCCAAACGCTTGCGGTAGATGATGTCGATCAGCACGGCAAAGACCAGCACGGCACCCACGACGATATTCTGCAAGGGCGCGTCTACGCCCACCATCGCCATGCCCGATTGCAGCGATTGCATGATTAGCGCGCCAAGGATCGCGCCATAGATCGTGCCGATCCCGCCCGATAGCGCAGTCCCGCCGATGACCGCCGCAGCAATCACTCGCAACTCGTCCAGCGTGCCCAGATCGTTTGAGTGGTTGGCAAGGCGGGAAGAGGCGACCACAGCGGATATCGCGCAAAGCACACCGATCAGTGCAAAGATTTTGACCGTCAACATGCGCGTGTTGATGCCCGACAGCTCTGCCGCGTCCGGGTTGCCGCCCGTGGCAAAGATGTAGCGGCCAAATCTGGTGCGGCGCGCGATGATGGTCATGGCCACGGCAATCGCCAACAACAGCAGGACCGAGATGGGCAGGCCGTAGACGGGTGTGCAGCCTTCCGCGACCTCGCAGCCGTAGCGGGACGGGTCGCGTGCCACCACCCGTTCGGGCACCGAATAATTCGTCAGGATCGCGATGAAGCCGGCGATTGCGGCGGCGGCAACGCCTGCCATGGTGACTTCGGCCCACAAGGGTTTCACGGGGAAGTCGTGGGCCACTTTCACACGGCGCGCGTTAAAGATCAGCGCGACCGCTGCGATGATGCAGACGATACCCAACGCCCAACTGAGCTGCCCTCCGAGGGTGCCGTTGATACCGCCAAATGTCATGAAGGTCTTGTCCAGTGGGCCAATGGTCTGTCCGCTGGTCGTATACCAGCCCACGTTGCGCCAGATCAGGAAGCCGCCAAGGGTCACGATAAAGGCAGGAATACTCAGATAGCCGATCAGCCAGCCATTGAAGGCCCCAATCGCGCCGCCCACGACAATACCTGCCAAGATAGCGATCCAGGGGATGGCCCAATGGCCGATTTCAAGGCCCATGCCCGGCAGCCAACGAACCTGTGTCATCGCCATGATGGCAGAGCAGGCGGCGAGGATCGCGCCGACGCTTAGATCAATGTGGCGGGTCACAATCACGAACACCATGCCCGTCGCCATGATCGCTACACTTGCGGTCTGGATCGTCAGGTTGAAAATGTTGCGCGGGGTCAGGAAGCGCCCTTCGGTCAACACGTTGAAGATCACCGCGATCAGGACAAAGGCGCCGATCATGCCCAAGAGCCGCGTGTCGATCTCAAGCGTGGCAAGAAATCCGCGTTTGGGGGTCTTCGGGGCGGTGGCTGACTGGTCTGACATCGTGCGTCCTCCGGTCGGTGGCCGCATATCGCAGCACCGTGAGCTGATCTGGAAATTGGGGGAAGTCTAGGGGTGTTCCGGCCCGCCGCCAATGGCGCGGGCCGGAAACATGTCGCTTAGTTACAGGGCGCTGGGCCACCTGTGACGCCAGCACACAGCTTGTCTTTCTCGATCCAGCCAGCGTCCACAACAACGCTCAGGTTGTCGGCGGTCACAGGAACAGGGGCCAGAAACTTGGCTGTCATCTTGGTACCAGCAGGGGAGGTCCACTCGGCAGCACCGTCAACGGAGCTCATGTCGCCCTTGGACTTGGCCAGTGCCACGGCAATCTCGCCTGCGGCTTTGCCCAGCTCGCGGGCGTCTTTCCAGACGGACACGGTCTGGGTGCCGGCTGCCACACGGTTCAGCGCGGCATGGTCGCCGTCCTGACCGGAGACAGGCATGCCCTCAAGGCCTTGTGCCGTCAGCGCCGCCACAACACCGCCTGCGGTACCGTCGTTGGAGGCCACAACCGCGTCCACGCCATTGTCGTTCGCGGTCAGGATCTGCTCCATGTTGCGCTGGGCGTTGGCGGGCAGCCAGCCGTCTGTATAGGCTTCGTCCACGATGGTGATGTCGCCCGCGTCAATCGCGGCTTGCAGGATTTCCTGCTGACCACCGCGCAGGAAGTCTGCGTTAGGGTCGGTGGGGGAGCCTTTGATCATGACGTAGCGGCCTTTTGGCATCGCCTCGAACACGGCGCGGGCCTGCATGCGGCCTACTTCGACGTTGTCGAATGTCAGGTAGAAGGCGCGGCTGTCTTCGATCAGGCGGTCATAGCCCACAACAGGGATGCCTTCGGCAGCGGCTGCGTCAACGGCCGGGCCGATGGCGGCGCTGTCTTGTGCGAGAATGATCAAGGCGTCGACGCCCTGAGAGATCAGGTTTTCAACGTCGCTCAATTGCTTTGCCGAGGATGACTGCGCATCGGCAGACACGTAGGCCACACCAGCAGCTTCCAAAGCGCCTTTGATGGCGGCTTCGTCTGTTTTCCAACGCTCTTCCTGGAAGTTGGACCAGCTGACGCCAACGGTCATGCTGTGGCCATCCGCCCAGAGAGATGTTCCGAATCCTGCAACAGCCACGGCTGCCGCTACGAGTAGCTTTTTCATAGGTTCCTCCCAGAATATGCGCCCCTGTTTGCCAGAGGCCGCGAGTCGTTTGACCCGATTGTTACACTTTGGCGTATTTATTTCAGTTGTCAAAATAAAAAATCACTCTGCACGTGAAAATCGCATATTTTTGCTTTCCTTTTTGCTGGATTGCCCGCAGTCTGATGGGGAAACAGATGGCTTTAGTTCAGAGTTTGAATTTATGGACGGTGATGGAAATCTTGGCAAACAGGAGGCGCTCGCAGGGTGCGGGCCGTTGCTGTCCGATGACATTGCCCTGCAAAAGCCCATGCGCCAGCGCATTTTCGAACATGTCCGTGCGCAGGGTCAGGCGGCACGCGCAGACGTGACCCGCGCGCTGGGGATCAGCCCCGGTTCTGCCACGACACTGACTGCCGAACTGATCCAGCACGGGCTGATGCGCGAGGTCGCGCAGGCCCCGCGTGAACAAGGCCGCGGTCGCCCGCCCGTCGCCTTGGAGATCGTTCCAGACGCGGGCTATGTTATCGGGATCAAGCTGGGCCATGAAAGGCACACTGCGTTGCTGTCCGATTTTTGCGGCACAATGATTGCAGAAGCCGAGCTTGGCACAACTTTGTCCAGTCGGTCGCTCGACGTGCTGTTGGAGGAGGTTGCGCGGCTCATGGACCGTGTGCTCAAGCGGGCAGGCAAGGCGATGGCCGATGTCAAAGGTGTCGGCATCGGGATGCCCGGGATCATCGGGCACGAGGACGGACTGGTCCGTTGGTCGCCTTTGCTGGCATCGCGCGATCAGGCGTTCGGGCCTGCATTCTTTGATCGCTTCAGCGTGCCGCTTTATCTTGAGAACGACGCCAATATGCTGACCTTGGCTGAGCTTTGGTTCGGGGCCGGACGCACCATGACCGACTTTGCAGTCGTCACCATCGAGAATGGTGTTGGCATGGGGCTGGTGCTGAACAACCAGCTCTATCGCGGCTCCTTCGGCATGGGGCTGGAGCTGGGGCACACCAAGGTACAGATCGACGGCGCCCTGTGTCGCTGCGGCCAGCGCGGCTGTCTTGAGGCTTATCTGGCCGACTATGCTCTGGCACGGGAAGCGGCCACAGCGCTTGATTATGCCATCGACCAGCAGCACAGCATGCAGGCCATTCTCGAACGGCTTTTTGCCGAAGCCAAGGCAGGGAATGGCGCGGCCCTGACCATTTTCCAGCGGGCAGGGCGATACCTGTCGCTGGGGCTGAGCAATGTTATGCAGCTGTTTGATCCAGCCCTCATCATCCTGTCCGGCGAACGCATGCGCTATGATTACATGTATGTGGGCGAGGTTATGGCCGATGTGCAGGCGCTTACCCTGTCGCGCGGCCCGCAGCAGTGCGAGGTCGCAATCCACAGTTGGGGGGATCTGGCCTGGGCACGTGGTGCCACAGCGCGGGCGTTGGCGGCCGTCACTGACCAGATGTTCGGGACCGAGGGGCGCTTCCTTTGAAACTGCTCTTGTGCGCGCTGGGGCTGCTGGCGGGCAGTGCCACCGCAGGCCCGGTGTTTCAAGACAGGTCCGACGCATTGCCCCCCCATGTTTACGCGGGCGGCTGGGAGCATTTCGTCGGAGGCGGCGTTGCGCTTTTCGACTGTGACAGCGATGGCCTGCCGGAGGCATTCATCGCCGGTGGGACCAACCCCGCCAGCCTGATCCGAAACCATGGTGCATTCACTTTCGCCAAAGCCCCTGTACCGGAGATCACAGGCGCGGTCGGGGCCTATCCGCTCGACATCGATGCGGACGGTTTTATGGACCTGTTCGTGTTGCGGGTCGGGGCCAATGTGGTGCTGCGCGGTGGGCCTGATTGCAGCTTTACCGATGCCACCCAGGATTGGGGCCTGCCGCAATCAGATCGTTGGAGCACCGCCTTCACCGCGTGGTGGGAACCGGATGCAGATCGCCCCACCATGGCCATTGGCAACTATGTGGACCGCAATGATCCTGACGGCCCGTTCGAGGCCTGCGATCAAAACGCAATCCTGCGCCCCGATGCGGAGGGTTACACGCTACAGCCGCTGACACCCGGTTTTTGCCCCTTGTCCATGCTTGCCGCAAGGGATGCCCGCGGGCGCTTTACCCTGCGGATATCAAACGACCGCCACTACTATGTCAAAGACGGGTTCGAGCAGATGTGGGACATTCCCCAGCGCCGCTATCTGGGGCAGGATGACGGCTGGCCACAGGTCTCCCTTTGGGGCATGGGCATCGCCTCGCGCGATCTGGACGGTGACGGGCGAGACGAGGTCATGCTGACCTCGATGGGCGATCAGGTCCTGCAAATCGCGCGAGATGACGGCAGCTACAGCGCTGCGCCCTTTGCCATTGGTACCTATGCGCAGCGGCCCTACACAGGCGGTGACGGGCGCCCCTCTACGGGTTGGCACGCGGAGTTTGCGGATGTGGATAATGACGCCCGCGCTGATTTGTTCATTGCCAAAGGCAACGTGGACCAGATGCCCGGCATGGCCACCAAGGACCCCAACAATCTGTTGATGCAGCAGGCCGATGGCAGTTTTGTCGAGGCGGGCCTGAAGGCCGGGATCGCATCGCTTGTGCGGTCACGCGGGGCGGGGCTTGCCGACTTTGACGGGGACGGATTGCTGGACCTTATTGTGGTTAATCGCCGCGCGCCTGTGCAGCTGTACCGGAATGTCAGCAAAGCGACGGGCGCGTGGATGCGCATCGACTTGCAGCAGGCCGGGGCCAATCGCAATGCCATTGGTGCGCAGGTCACTGTCCGGACGCATCGGGCCACTCAGGTTCTGCAAAAGACCGTCGGCGGGGGCCATGCAGGCGGGCAAGCCTTGCCGCTGCACGTCGGGCTTGGTGCTGCAACACAGGCGCAGGTTACAGTTCAGTGGCCTGATGGCACACAAAGCGTTCAGACCCTACAGGCAGGCCACACCCACCGTTTAACCAAGTAGTCACTGGGCGTTCGGGACGGGCAGGCCGCTTGGAACGCTGTCCGGTATGCCCAACCTGCCATTCAAGGCAGCAGGGTCGCTCAGCGTTCCCAGAAACAAGACCAGGTCCGCCACGTCCTCGTCCGTCAATGCCACGGGCCTCAGGGTTACAGCATCGGCAATCGCGCCGCGGTCGACCACGGATCGCATCACCGCAAAGTCGGGGCTGTCCATCGCGGGTAGGGTGACGCTGGCAGGATCAAAGCGGGCAAGGGCGGCCACCGGATTGGCGTGGTCCCTGATAAAGGCATCCAAAGAGGCGTGCGCGCCAGCATGCCCGTAGGGACCTGTGTGCAGGACATTGCGCAGCGACGGCGTTCGAAAGGCGTAGCGGTCTGCCGGATCGCCCGTCACGCGAAAGCGTCCTTCGTCACGGGTGTGGTCCTCAAAGGTGGCGGCTTTGCCCGGGCCGATCTGGGGGACGCCAACCGCGTGAAACTTGTGGTCGGTCTGGAACGGGCCGCTATGGCACCCAGCACAGTTGCCGCGCCCGTAAAAGATCTCCATCCCGCGCAACGCTGCGTCGGAATAGAAGGCGTCACCGCGCAGGACCGCATCAAAGGGCGACGTATCCGAGCGCCATTCAAACGCCATGAACGCTGCGATTGCGTTGGAGATGTCGGTGAAAGCGATGTCCTCTGCCGTGGTGATGTCGGGGTATGCGTTGATAAACCCCTCCGCATAGTCTGGCAGGGCAGCGACACGTTTTGCGATCAAATCCCATGCGCCGCCTTCGCCCGTGATGATGCCCTGACGCACGGCGCGGCCGATCTCGTTTTCGCGGTGGCTGCCTGCCATCTCGTCGCGGCTCAGGACGGGGAACATGGTCTGCGCCGACAGGACGGAAGCAAAACCTGTTACCATGTCCGCGTCCATCGGTGTGCGAATGCCGCTTGCTGTGCCAGGATCAGCTTCAAGCCGGCCATCGTGGAACATCACCGTGAATTCCCGCGCGCCCAGATTGAACAAGGCGGGGGCGTTGCGTGGGATGCGCTTTTCCGGCGGATGAGCAGGGTCTATACGGCGCTTTGCGCCAAGCCCAACCGCGCCTTCGCCCAAGCCCAATGCCATGCCGTCTGCCGTGCCCAGCGAAGGGTGGTGGCACGTCGCGCAGGCGATGTTGCGGTTGCCTGACAGGATCGGGTCGTAAAACAGCAACTGACCAAGCGCCGCCTCTTCCATGCGCACGGGCGCATAGTCATCGTCCGTGATCGCAGGGGGCAGGGTCTGGGCCCACAAAGGCCCAGCGATGAGCGCCGCGAAGAGGGCGGCGCGGAAGATCACTTACCCTTCCACACGGGATCACGCTTCTCTGCAAAGGCACGCGCGCCTTCCAGCTGATCTTCTGAGGCATAAAGCGTATCAACACTGCGCAATTGGCGCTTGGTGATGCGGTTCATGGCGTCCTGAAACTTGGCATCTTCCGCGTCACGTACGATCTCCTTGATCGCGGCATAGACCAGCGGTGGACCAGAGGCGAGCAGGCGGGCTTGCTCCCATGCGCGGTCCATCAACGCATCAGCCGCGAGGATTTCGTTGACGATGCCCCAGCGGTTGGCTTCTTGCGCATCAAACCAACGGCCTGTCAGCAAAAGCTCCATCGCGATGTGGTAAGGGATGCGTTTGGGCAGTTTGACAGATGCCGCGTCCGCCACCGTGCCTGAACGGATTTCGGGCAGCGCAAACTGCGCGTGATCCGCCGCCAGAATGATGTCCGCACTTAGGGCCAGTTCCAGCCCGCCACCACAGCAGATGCCGTTTACAGCAGCAATCACGGGCTTGGTCATGTCGCGCAGCTCCTGCAACCCGCCAAAGCCGCCGATGCCATAATCGCCATCGACCGCGTCACCGTCTGCAGCCGCCTTCAGGTCCCATCCGGGGCAAAAGAACTTGTCGCCGCCGCCTGTCAGGATCGCGACGCGCAGATCGGGATCATCGCGGAAACCGGCAAAGACCTCACCCATGATGCGCGATGTGTGCAGGTCAATGGCATTCGCCTTGGGGCGGTCTAGCGTCACTTCGAGAATGGCACCTTCACGGCGCGTCTTGATGGGATTGTCGGTCATGGGGTTCCTTTCGGGTCATCACGGCGCAACAGGGCGTCGGCGGCGATGGCATCGGTTTCAGTGCAGATCAGCGGGTTGATTTCAATTTCTGTCAGGCCGTGCGGCTGCGCAAGAACATAGTTCTGCACCGCTTCAACCGCATCAATGACGGCGGTGATGTCAGCCATGCCCTTCCCACGGTAGCCGGTCAGCAATCGCGCGGTGCGCAGCGACAGGATCGCCGCGCCCACGGCCTCCCGCGTTGCAGGGACCAGCAGGGAAGCGCTGTCTTGCAGCACTTCCGTCAGCGTGCCGCCAGCACCGATGGTCAGTACAAAGCCATGGGCCGGGTCACGTACAACACCGATCAGCAATTCGCCGATGGTGCCCGTGATCATCTGCTCGACAAGAAATGATGTGCAGGGCATCGCCTCGGCCGCGCGTTGCGCGTTCTCGGAGGACATGATGTGCAGCGCAACAGCCCCTTCTTCGGTCTTGTGCGCGATGCCTTCGCCTTTGACGACCACAGGGAAGCCGATCTTTGCGGCTGCGGTTGCCGCCTCTTGCGGAGACGCGCAGCGGGCAATCAAGGGCACGTGCAAGCCGTATCCAGCCAAGGCTTCTTTGGCCGCCCCTTCCGGGATCAGGGTGGCGCCGCCATCGGGCCCCGGCAGCAGGACCTGGTCCGCTTGTGGTGGCAAGGGCGTGGCCGCAAGGGCGCACGCGGCCAGGGCTTCGGTCAACCCGTTGAAGGGCGTGACACCCGCTGCCATCAGTTTTGCTGCCACGTCCTCGGGCAACAGTTCGGGAAGGGTTGCGGCCATTGCGTAAGGGCGGCCCGTCTGCTGCGCCGCGCCGATAGCGGCATCAATCGCGCAGTCCCAGTCGGATGCATCGCAAATGTCGGCGCGCGGGAAGTCCACGATCAGAATAGTCAGGGCCACAGAAGGGTCCGACATGGCTCCAAAGGCGCGGGTCATCGCAGCCGTGTCGCGCCAAATATAGGTGTGATAATCCAGCGGATTGGCAAGTGCCACTCGGGGGCCAAGGGCAGCGCGCAGGTTATTGGCCTGAGTGTCGTTCAATGGGGGGAACACCACGTCAAAGTCCATGGCGGTGTCGGCGGCAAGGCTGGCCTCTCCTCCCGAACAACTGATCGTCGCGATGGTGTTTTGCGGCAAACGCCCCACCGTGTGCAACAGCTTGAG
>CALAIJ010000054.1 GCA_937923365.1 uncultured Sulfitobacter sp. | reverse complement strand
GACGATTGATCCCTCGGGTGTGCATATGCGCTCGGAAGGCAAGTATTACCTCGCAGGCTGCCCACCGGATGTGGACCCGGACGTGGCCCCTGATGATTTCGGTTTTGACCATTCCTTGTGGATGGAAAAGGTCTGGCCCATCGTCGCCACCCGTGTGCCTGCGTTTGAACAGGTCAAGATCATCAACGAATGGGTAGGCCACTATGCCTTCAACACGTTTGACCAGAACGCCATTCTGGGACGGCACACAAAGGTGGAGAACTTTGTGATGCTCAACGGCTTTTCGGGCCACGGGCTGCAACAGGCCCCTGCCATGGCGCGCGGGATCGCGGAACTGGTGGCACATGGTGAATACCGCTCGCTTGATTTGTCACCATTCGGATATGAGCGTATCGAAAAGGGTGAGAAATTTCTCGAAAAGGCTGTGATATGAACGTCAAAGAAAACGCCTTCCTCAAGGCGATCCGTGCGGGCAAGCAGCAAGTGGGCCTTTGGGTCAGCCTGTCAAGCGCTTATGCCGCCGAAGCTGTGGCCCCCGCTGGCTATGATTGGGCCCTGCTGGACATGGAACATTCGCCAAATGAATTGCACTCCCTGCTGGGTCAGCTACAGGCGTTTGAGGCCACGACCACAACGCCAATTGTGCGGCCAGACTGGAACGACACGGTCAAGGTCAAACGCCTGCTGGATCTGGGTGTCCCCGGCCTGTTGTTCCCGATGGTCGAAAGCGTGGAAGAGGCAGTATCCGCCGTCGCCGCCTGCCGCTATCCGCCGCGTGGCAATCGCGGTGTCGCCGGCACAACGCGCGCCAACCGTTTTGGCCGCGTCACGGATTACTTTGAGGAAGTCGAGAACCAGACCGCCATTCTGGTGCAGGTCGAAACCGTGCAAGCAGTCGAAAACGTGCTAGCCTATGCGGACATCGAAGGGATCGATGGCATCTTTTTCGGCCCCGCCGACATCGGTGCGGACATGGGTATTCTGGGAAAGCCCATGGACCCCGAGATCTGGAAGTTTATCCGCCCTGCCGCACGCAAACTGATGGAGCGTGGCATGCCGGTCGGCACGCTGGTCTCTGATCCGGCTTTTGCCGCGGACCTGTTGAACGACGGGTTCAGCTTTGTGGCCTGTGGCTCGGACGCAGGACTGCTGGCCAAAGGCGCGGACACCCTGCTGGCTTCCGTCAAAAATAAATTGATCTGAAAAGGACATTCGCGATGAAACTGAAGAAACTCGTCTTGACCGGAGCTGCAGGCCGTCTTGGGTCGTATCTGCGTGAACCGCTAAGCAAGATTTGCGATGAATTGCTCTCCACGGATATCGCTGACGATCTGGGCAAACTCTATGAGGGTGAGCGTTATGTTCAGGCGGATTTGGCCAAGTATGACGATATCTATCCGCTCCTTGAAGGGGCGGATATGGTGATCCACTTTGGCGCCATCGTGGATGAAGTTCCGTTTGAGCAGATGCTGGGCCCGAATTTCGTGGGCTCCTACAACATCTGGGAGGCAGGCTACCAACACGGCGTGCGCCGCATTGTTTACGCGTCATCCATCCACGCCGTTGGCATGCATCCCAAGCAGGATTTCATCGGCATTGATGCCGCACACCGTCCCGACACCTTCTATGGTCTGGCCAAGTGTTTTACCGAAGACCTTGGCCGCATGTACTGGGAAAAGCGCCAGATGGAGAGCGTGCACCTGCGGATCCTCTCTGCCGCACAGGTGAACAACGCGCGGGCCTTGGGCTCATGGCTCAGCTACGACGACCTGATCCATCTGGTGGAGCGTGCCGTTGACACACCCTCCGTCGGGTTTTCGATCATCTACGGTGTGTCGAACAACGACCGCGCGCCTGTGGACAACACATTGGCCTCTTATCTTGGATACCGCCCTAAGGATAATGCAGAGCAGTTTGCCGAAAAGGTATTGGCCGAACAGGGACCCGTGGACCTGAGTGATCCTGGCGAAATGCGCCATGGTGGCCCTTTCGCGAAAGTGGACCTTGGTCAATCCGGCCTCGCACAGATGAACATTGTGAACGACAAGAAAGAAACCTGACGCAGGAACTTGCCCACGTCTGATCGCCAGCCCCTGCTTCCAAATGGTTCAAAAGCCCGGAAGTTTGGTGGCTGGCCTGAGGACCCGCAAACCCCATGCGCGCGCACCCCTTGCAACGGTCCGTTAACCGCGCGTCTTCAAAAGATCGCCATGTAGCGGATGATGATCGGCGTCAGCGTGATCAGGAACAACGCGGGCAACATCAGGACCGACATCACTCCTGACATCTGGACAGGCAGCCTGTTGGCCTTTTCCTGAGCGGCCAGCTCCCTGAGGGTACGCATCTCGATGGCATAGGACTTCAATGCATGGGTCAGGCTGGTACCGAACTGCAAGGATTGGGTGATGACCAGCGCAAAGGACTTTGCCTCGTCAATGCCCATCCGGTCAGCCATGTCGAACAGCGCGCCTTCGCGATCCCGCCCTGCTTGTATCTCAAGCTGAAGCAGCAGGAATTCATAGGCAACCTCGGGCGCCACACGGCCCAGTTCATTGCCAACCCGTGTGATGGCCGCATCAAAGCCCAGCCCTGCCTCAACCGAAATTTGCACCAAATCAAGCGCGTTGGGAAAGGCCGCGCGTATCTTTTCCTGCCGCGCCTTGATCCGCGCTTTGAGCCAATAGCCGGGACCGTAGAACCCGATGGCCGTGCCCAAGGCAACCACTTGCAGCAGCGCAATGGGCGGGGTGGTGTTGATTGTGTCCGACCAAAGGCCCGGCAACATCTCTGCGCGGGCCAGCCCCACAGCGCCGAAAACCAGAAGGGGCGGCAAAAACGCAAGAAGCAATCGCAGAAGAAAGAACACCTCGACCACGCGCGGCCCGTCAAAACCGACCTTGGCCAGTTGAAACCTGATCTGTGCCCGCTCGGACGGATCCTCGGGGATCAACGCCTTTTTCCAACCCTTGGGCGCGACTTCGTCTTTCTTGCTCAGGTCCGGCGCATTTCCGTTCAACTCCAACGCGACGGCCCGCATACGGTCTGCCGTGCGGTCGCGGGAAAAAAGCAAGCCAAACAGGCCAAGCACCAGCAGCAATCCTGCAAAGCCCGCCGCGTAGAGCATCAGGCTATCCGACGAAAACGCATTCTGGATACGCTCTGTTGTTAAAAATGAGCTCATCCTGGCACCTTAAAATTTGAACGACACAAGCTTGCGCAAGGCCAGATAGTTTCCGATCACCAGCAACACGATGGCCCAGGCAAGGGGCCGGAACATCGGATCATCGCTGACGCCGCTATAATATTCAGGCGCAGTGATCGACGTCGCCAGATAGATCACAACAGGCATCGCCGACAGCAGCGTGGCCGACAGTCGCCCTTCTGAGGAAAGCGCCATAATCCGCCGCCGCATCACGATCCGGTCGCGCACAACCTGGCTGAGCGTGCCGAGCATCTCTGCCAGATTGCCACCCGTTCCGTGCTGGATGCTGACCGCAACAGCCAGATATTCCACATCTTCTTGGCCCACCCGCTCACCAAAATCCTTGAACGCATCCACAAGGAAATCCCCGTGGGCGATTTGCTCGCCCAGCTGTCGGAATTCCGCACCGATCGGATCGGGCATACTGCGCCCGACATTGGCGATGGTGGCATTCACCGGATGGCCGACGCGCAAGCCGCGCATCATCAGGTCAAGCGCATCGGGCAATTGCTGGACCAACGCATTCACCCGTCGCTGATGGCGCGCCTTGAGAAAGCTTCGGGTCATCATGGCGCTTGCCAGTATCCCCAGTGGAAAGGCCACGCCTGCATGCAGGATGATCGACAGAACGGCACCAAAGAGGAACCCCGCAGAGCCGCACATAAGTGCGATGATCGGACCGCGCCCTTCAAAGCCTGCGCGCTGCAGCAAAAGCGTCACATTGCCGATCACCGGCAGTTCGCACCCAAGCCGCGCAGCCGCGTTATTGCGCACCAACGCTTCGGCGGTCTGGCCCTGACTTTCAGGACCAAGAGCCTTGAGCCTGCCTGCACGCACCTTTTCCTGCGCGGCCTCAGGCGCAAAGATCAGACGCAAGGCCAATCCGCCCAACAACAAGATGCTGAGTGCTGCGGCAATCCAGATCGTGGTAAGCGACAGCGACATCTCAGAGCCCCCCTGCATTGGGGTTGAACGCCTCTGCGGCCAGTGGCACGCCGGAAGCCATCAGCGCCTCAAAACATTTGGGGCGGATGCCCGTGGCCATCATGCGCCCCTGGACGTTGCCATCTGCATCCACGCCCATCTTTTTGAAAACAAAAATGTCCTGCATCATGATGACATCCCCTTCGAGGCCGACAATCTCGGAAATCGACATGACGCGACGACGGCCATCGGACAGACGGTTCAGTTGCAACACCAGTTGCAGGCCCGCCGCGATCTGGCTGCGGATCGCCTGCATGGGAAAGTCGTTGCCGATCATGGTGACCATCTGCTCCAACCGGCCAATGGCGTCGCGGGCGGTGTTGGCGTGGATGGTCGTCATGGAACCGTCGTGGCCTGTGTTCATGGCCTGAAGCATGTCAAACGCCTCGGACCCGCGCACTTCGCCCACCATGATCCGGTCAGGCCGCATCCGCAGCGCGTTTACCAGCAAGTCACGCTGGGTGATCGCGCCGACACCTTCGGCATTGGCGGGGCGCGTCTCAAGCCGGACAACGTGTTCTTGCTGCAACTGCAATTCGGCTGCGTCTTCGATGGTGACCATGCGGTGGCGCGGGTCGATAGAGGCGGACATGGCATTCAACATTGTGGTCTTGCCAGAGCCGGTGCCCCCCGAAATGAGCGCATTCATCCGGCCTTTGACAGCCGCTTCCAAAAATTGCGCAGCAGGTTTGGTCAGCGCGCCAGCCTCCAACAACCGCTCCATGTGCAGCGGCGTTTTGGAGAACTTGCGGATCGACAGGCTGGGCCCGTCAATCGCACAAGGTCGGATGATCGCATTCACGCGGCTGCCATCCTCAAGGCGCGCATCCACCCATGGCTGGCTTTCATCGATGCGCCGCCCGATACGGCTGACGATCTTGTCGATGATCCGCAACAGGTGCCGCTCGTCGCGGAACCGGACGTTCACACGCTCCAACTGGCCGCGGCGTTCGACAAAAACTTTGTCCACACCGTTGACCAGAATGTCGTTGACGTTCGGGTCGGCCAGCAACGGCTCCAACGGGCCCAACCCTAGCACTTCGTCCAGCAGCTCTTCGATCAGCGCCTCGAAAGCGGGGCGGGGCATGATCTGCCCTTCGTTTTGCATGTAGTTGGCGCTGATGTGTCTGATTTCGCGGCGCAAGTCCTCTTTGGCCACTTTTTCCAGCATGGTCAGGTTCAGCTTTTCCAACAGCAATTCGTGTAGCCGCCGTTTGAGATCACCTTGATCCGGCACAGTTTGCTGGGGCGTCTCGGCGGGGGGTGCAGCTGGCACAGGCTGGGCCGGCTTTGGCGCGGAGGGTACCTCTTGCGCCGGTGTCACCGGCTGGGCCGGCGCGCTTGGCGCAAGAGGTACTGCCTCGGCGGCAGGGGGAGGTGTCTTGAAAGCACTAAACATCACGTTTTCCTTTCGCCTTGTCGGCAAACAGATGTTCGGCAAGCTGGTCGATTGCCCGCGTTGCAGCAGAACGTTTCGCGCTGCTGCGCAATGGCTGGCCCATGTCGGTGGCGCGCCGTGCCGCTTTGATATCCATCGGAATCCAGTGTTTCAGCGGACGCCCAATCAGGTTCTCAACCTCTTTTAGCGTAGCTGACATCAC
>CALAIJ010000053.1 GCA_937923365.1 uncultured Sulfitobacter sp. | reverse complement strand
AGCGCCTTGTGGCACCGCCCGCAGGTGGCGCGCTCTCCGTGTTTGGGAACCTTAAGCTGATAGGCAGCATCACAACGCGGACAGACGATCAGCTCGTCCAAGGCCACGCGGGCCGCTGTTTCTGCGTAATCCTTCATGGCCGCAGACTATATGATCCCAACTGCAGAGGGTATCCCTAACTCAGCGGGTCAAAGCCTACGTCGCGCAGCACATCCGCGGTATCCGCCCCGATTGCACGCGGGGCCACGACAGGCCCGCTGTCGGACCTGCCAAACCGGGGCGCTTTGGCCGATTGCAGCGCGGTGGTCTGCCCCGCAAAGCTGCCACGTGCTGCCATATGAGGATGCTGCGGCGCTTCTGAAAAGCTGAGCACCGGGGCCACGCAGGCGTCGCTCCCCTCAAAATGCGCGGCCCATGCATCGCGGGTGCGCGTGGCAAAGATGGTGGCAAAGTCAGCCGTTCGGTCCGCCCAGGTAGAGGTATCGTTCTGAGAGGCCGCAAGGTCGGCGGGCAGCCCCAGCTTCTCCAGCAAAATCGCATAGAACTGCGGCTCCAACGCCCCGACAGAGATGAACTTGTCGTCCGCGCAGGTGTAGCACCGATAGAACGGCGCGGCGCCGTCCAGCCAGTTGGCCCCGCGTGTCTCCGACCAGCGAGCCTGGGCCAGCATACCGTGGATCAGGCCCATCATCGCAGGCACGCCATCGACCATCGCGGCATCCACCACCTGTCCTTTGCCGGACAGGCTCCGCTCGATCACCGCGGACAGAATACCAAAGATCAGAAACATGGTACCACCGCCGTAATCCGCAACCATGTTGAGCGGTGGCACGGGTGGCTGCCCTGCCTCTCCCATGGCGTGCAGCGCACCGGTCAGGGCCAGATAATTGATGTCGTGCCCGGCAGTCAGGGCCCAGGGCCCGTCCTGCCCCCAGCCCGTCATGCGCGCATAGATGATCGTATCGGGGCAATCGTCGGGACCAAGGCCCAAACGCTCCATCACACCGGGGCGGAACCCTTCGATCACCACATCGGCCCGCGCGATAATGGCAAGCGCCGCAATGCGCCCCTGTGTGGACTTGAGGTCCAGCACAACCGACCGTTTGCCGCGCCGGTTGATATCTGTGGGATCTGCAGGGGCGGCCTTGCGATCAATGGTGATGACATCGGCGCCCAGATCAGCCAGCAGTTGCCCCGCCAAAGGCGCGGGCCCAAGGCCCGAAAACTCGATGACCTGAAGCGATGCAAGCGGGCCGCTCATGAACTGCTTGCCAAGGCTGGTGTGCGCATGAGGATGACCCTTTCGTAACCCTTGGCCTATACCATCCGCGTTGGCTGATGAAATTGCAAACCCCTTGCGAAGCGGCGCAATCCGGTCAAACTGTACGTTCCTTTAGCCAGTGGACCTCGCCCTTATGCCCGACTTCAAAGAACTGACCCGCTTTACCACGATCATGGTGGTTGCCGCCCTGACGCTGCTTAGCTTTATCCTGATGCTGGCGTGGTCATGGTGGTTTGTGCTGCCTCTGGCGCTCTTTGCTTTTCTCTGCGCGGTGGGCATCTATGACGTGACACAGACCCACCATTCGATCCTGCGCAATTATCCCATTCTGGGGCATATGCGCTTTATCTTCGAAGGCGTCCGCCCCGAGATACGCCAATATCTGATCGAAAGTGATCAGGACGAGGAACCCTTTAGCCGCGATCACCGCTCGCTGGTGTATCAACGCGCCAAGGGCCAAGAGGATGCGCGACCATTCGGGACACGCATGCGGGTCTATGACGCGGGCTATTCGTGGATCACCCATTCGGTGCGCCCTGTGCACATTGATGATTGCGATTTCCGCACGACGGTGGGCGGCAAGGACTGCAAGCAGCCTTATTCAGCGTCGCTTTATAACATCTCCGCGATGAGCTTTGGATCGCTCTCGGCCAACGCGATCGAGGCGTTGAACACAGGCGCCAAGCTGGGTGGCTTTGCCCATGACACGGGCGAAGGCTCGGTCAGTCGCTACCACAAGGCGGGCGGCGGCGATCTGATCTATCAGGTGGCCTCGGGCTACTTTGGGTGCCGCGCTGAGGACGGCACCTTTGACCCGGACAAGTTCAAAGAAACCGCATCGCTTGACCAGATCAAGATGATCGAACTGAAGCTGAGCCAAGGCGCCAAACCGGGCCATGGTGGCCTGCTGCCCGCCTCCAAAATCAGCGAAGAGATTGCAGAGGCGCGCGGCGTACCCATGGGGCGCGATTGCGTATCGCCTGCCGCACATTCCGCGTTTGAGACCCCCATCGAGATGATGCAATTCATCAAGCAACTGCGTGATCTATCGGGGGGCAAACCCGTCGGTTTCAAGCTGTGTATCGGCCACCAGCGCGAATTCATGTGCATGGTAAAGGCCATGTTAGAGACGGATATCTACCCCGATTTCATCGTCGTGGACGGCACCGAGGGCGGCACGGGGGCAGCACCAGTAGAGTTCTCCAACCATGTCGGCATGCCCATGGTCGAAGGGCTGACATTTGTGCACAACACCCTGCGCGGCGCGGGCATTCGCGATCAGATCAAGGTGGGCGCTGCGGGCAAGATCGTCTCGGCCTTTGACGTGGCGCGGGCGCTTGCCCTTGGGGCCGACTGGTGCAATGCGGCCCGCGGTTTCATGTTCGCCATTGGCTGCATTCAGGCGCAGGCCTGCCACACCAACCACTGCCCTGTGGGCGTGGCCACCCAAGACAAATCCCGCATGCGCGCACTGGATGTGGGGCACAAAAGCGAACGGGTTGCGCGGTTCCACAAGAACATGATGGAGGCCTTGGGCGAGATGACGGGCGCTGCGGGCCTCACACACCCCAGCGATTTTCAGCCCCGCCATATGATGCTGCGCCAAGGCGATAAAAGCATGGTGCAGGGTGACAAGGTCTATACCTATCTGCCCGAAGGTTTCCTGCTGGACAAAAAGGCAGAGGACTTTGGCGGTCACAAAAGCCGCTGGGCCCGCGCCCGCGCCGATGACTTCGCACCAATCGACTGATGCACATCCGCATCAATGCGCTTGTCCCGGAACTGGAGTGTTTGGATCTGGAGGCTAGTCTTGCGTTCTACACGGATATTCTAGGGTTCAAAGTGGTCTTCGCCCGCCCCGAAAACCTCTTTGCCTATCTTGCGCTGGATGATGCCCAGATCATGCTGAAACAGGCAAACGGCTATTGGCAGACGGGCCCACTTGAGCCCCCTTTGGGCCGCGGCATCAATTTCCAGATCACGGTCGCGCAAACTGCCCCGATCCTTGATCGATTGGAAGCAGCCAGCATGTCGCTGTTCGCCGACCCTGAAACAAGCTGGTACCGCACAGGTGACGTCGAACACGGACAAAACGAGTTTCTTGTGCAGGACCCTGACGGATACTTGCTACGGATATGCCAAGCCTTGGGAAAACGATCCCCAAACACAAAGTGAAAAGGGCGCAGCCAACGGCCACGCCCTTTTCGCAGAGAAGTTGTTTTGATCAGCCTTCGGCGATGGCTGCCTGAACCGATGCTTCAAAGATCGCCAGACCTTCTTCGATAATCGCGTCAGAGGCCGTCAGGGGCACCATCACACGGACCGCGTTGCCATGCATGCCGCAGCTCAGCAGCAGCAGGCCGCGTTGCAGCGCATGCGCGATAACCCGTTTGGTCAACGCCGCATCCGGTGCGCCTGTCTCAAAGTCGGTGACAAACTCTACGGCGATCATCGCACCAAGACCGCGGATGTCCCAGAAACGGTAGGGCGCGGATCGCGCACCGATCTCGGCAAAGCGCGCCTTGAGCGTTTCGCCCAGCGCAGTGGAGCGGGCCAGCAGCCCTTCTTCCTCGATGGTCTCGATCGCGGCGAGGGCTGCAGCGCATGCAATCGGGTTGCCGCCATAGGTGCCGCCCAGACCGCCGGGCTCCATCGCGTCCATGATATCGGCACGACCGATCACACCCGCCAGCGGGTAGCCACCCGCCATGGATTTCGCGACTGTGATCAGGTCAGGCACAACGCCGGAATGCTCAACCGCAAACCATGTACCGGTGCGACCAAAGCCTGCCTGCACTTCGTCCGCAATCAGCAAAATGCCGTGTTCATCACAGATCTGGCGCAGCTGCTGCATCATTTCGAAAGGCACCGGCTCATAGCCGCCTTCACCCAGAACCGGTTCGATGATCATGCAAGCAACACGGCTGGGCTGCGCATCGGTCAGGAACAGGTTCTTGAGACCGATGATCGCGTCATCCACCGTGATCCCGTCGCGCTTGGACGGGAACGGCGCACGGAAGACATCCGCAGGGAAAGGACCCACGTCCTTTTTGTAAGGCGACACTTTACCGGTCATGCCCAGCGTCAGCAGGGTGCGGCCATGATAGCCGCCGGTAAACGCGATGACACCGGGACGGCCCGTGGCGGCGCGGGCAATCTTGACCGCGTTTTCGACCGCTTCGGCACCTGTCGTGACCAACAGCGTTTTCTTGGGCGCGTCACCGGGGGCCAGCGCGTTCAGCTTTTCGGCCAGATCAATGTAAGGCGCATAGGGCACAACCTGAAAAGACGTGTGCGTGTAGTTGTCTTCTTGCGCCTTGGCGGCCGCAACCACGCGCGGGTGACGGTGGCCTGTGTTCAACACGCCGATGCCACCGACAAAATCGATGTAGCGGTTGCCGTCCACGTCCCAAAGCTCTGCGTTTTCGGCGTATTTGGCATAGACGGGCGCGGCAGAAGCAACACCGCGCGGAACGGCTGCTTCACGGCGCGCAACAAGCTGCGCGTTGCTGGGGTCAGCCGCGGCGACGGCGTTGGAGACGATCTTTTTGACCGTTTCGCGTGTGGCTTTCGCCTTGGTCTTTTTGGCTGTTTTGGGCATGGTTTTTCCTCTGGCAGGGGTCCGTGTAGGCGCGGAACAACGGAATTCTGAGGCGACCATGTCGCTACGTTTCAGTGTACTGTCAAGCGCAGGCTTCCGTTACGGCGCACAATGGCCGACGCGGTTGCAAAAGTGCTGGCACGGGCAGGCCCGTGGCGACGATCTGCTGGTCAGTCGCCCCTGCGGTCACGACGGTTCCCGCGACCCTCGTCGTTGTCCATATCAACACGGCTGGAAGAGGTCATCGCAATGATAATGACCGCAGCCAAAGTCAGGACAGCAAGACTGCCGAGGAATAGATCCGTAGCCATTTTTTCGTCCTTTGTGTGTTGCGTTCACTGAACCAACGGACAGCGAGGGGGATCGTTCCAAGAAATGTCAGGGGTCTAGATACACTTTTCGCTAAGTTGGAGGCTTTCAGCACCCATATGCCGATCAATAATCGTGCACCGGCTTGTCCCGTTCCGGCACTGGGAAGGTGATTTGCAACCGGTAACAGCCGTTCTCATGAAGGGCCTCCTGGTGACCATTCAACTGGCGTGTAAAGGCTGTGATCAGCTTGGAACCCAGACCTGTACCCACCTCGCTGGGTGCCTCAACAGCAGAGTTTTCGATCAACAGGCGCGCTTGCCCTTGGCCGTCATGGCTCAGCTCGACGCGCATTTCCGCTTTGCTGCCCGGCGCTGCCGAGATGTACTTGAGCGCGTTGGTTACTGCTTCGGAAGCAAGCAGCGTCAACGGTGCGGCATCATCGGGGTCCAGCGTGATCGGCTCGTAATGTTGCGTGACCTGGACATTGCTGCCCGGCGCAAGACCAACGGCGAGTAGCTGATTGACCGTTTCGTGCAGCAGGTTGCCTGCATCAACGCGCACAAGGTTATCGTTGCGATAAAGGTTCTCGTGCACAGTGGCGAGGCTTAGGATGCGTTCTTGCAAGCGCCGCAACACGAATTTGGCATCGTCGCCTTTGGCCTGCCGGATCTGCATGTTCATGATCGACGAGATAAGCTGCAGGTTATTCTTCACACGGTGATGCACTTCCTTAAGCAGGATGTTCTTTTCGCGGATCGAATCTTCTTGCGCGGCTTCGTCCCGCAAGATGGATTGCGCCATGTCGATAAAGGCCCGCTCCATCTCGACCAGTTCTGTCGGGACGGAAGGCGACAGCGTATCGCGGGGCAGCATCCGGTTGATAGCAAAGCGCCGCATCTGCCGGACCAGCTTGCGGATATGTGTGATCGCCAGCCTGTTCAGCGCCCAGAAAGCCACTACAAGGCTGGCCACCCACATAAAGACAGGCAGAAGCGCGCTGAGCCGCGTGGACACATCAGACCTTAGAATTGGTGTGTCACTGGGCCAGACACTCAGCGCATAAACGGCGTCCGGCACCAGCGGCAACACCGCATAGGCGCGCCTTTCGCCCGCTTCGTTCCGTGCACGGAAAACCGACGTTACCTTGCCTGAAAACGCGGCAAGGGAGACATCCGCAGGCAGTTCCTGCCCCCCATTCCGCAGAATAGCTGGCGAGGTCAGAACATCCCCGCGCGTGTTAAAGGTGATCAGGGCAAGCGGCCTTACCGGCAAATTTGTATCTTCGGCAACCGCGAGCTTTTGGTAGGGAATCGCGATCACCATCATGCCGTCGCGGGCATCACCATCAAAGACCGGAACTGTCACCATGATGGACGGGCCCATGCCATTTTCGCCACCAACGTGGGCCAATGCCTGCCGGCTATCCTTGGAAAGTGCCTCTGTGATCACGGTATCCTGCGACAGATCAAGGGCGCGCCCAAGCGAAGAGCACCGCATCGTGCCATCGGTCTGCACATATCCGACCATGCTGTAATGGGAAATAGCCTGCCGGTATTGTCTGAGAAAATCGGAGCATGTCTCTGCGTTGCGGCGGCGCAGTTTGACGATAGCGCCCAGCGCCTCACCAGCGCCAAATGCTTCTTGTAGGACGCGCTCTTGGCTCGCCGAAATCCGCTCTGTCACAGCAAGCAAGGAGAGTTTTGCGTTTTCCTGGCTTTGCTCGTTGATCTGGCGCGATTGCACGACTGCAATCAGACCGATGGGCAGCAAGGCCAGGGACAGGAACACCAACACACGAACAGCCAGTCCGCGCAGCGCGTCGCCATTGAAAAACCCCGACGTCACGGCCTAGAACGAAGACACATTCGAAGCGGAGATAACCGACATGGTGGCGTCGTCTGTCAGCTCCAGCTTTTCGTTTTCATCGTGACCCATCAATTCGGCCAAGCGGGCACGGGCGCGGTTGGTGCGGCTTTTCATCGTACCGATCGCGACGCCGCACATGTCGGCGGCCTCCTCATAAGAAAAACCGGATGCGCCGACCAGCAGCAGCGCCTCGCGTTGTTCATCATTCAACTGATCGAGAGCCTTGCGGAAATCATTCATCTGCATGTGGCCGTCGTGTGCCGGCTTTTCCGCCAGATTGTCGGTCAACACGCCGTCCACGTCCGCGACTTCGCGTTTTGCCTTGCGCCGCGAGGAGTAGAACGTGTTGCGCAAAATGGTGAACAGCCACGCGCGCATGTTGGTTCCCACCTCGAACTTGTCGATGTTGGTCCATGCTTTGACAAGCGTGTCTTGCACCATGTCATCGGCTGTCGCACCATTACGCGTCAGACTGATGGCAAAGGCGCGCATGGCGGGCAAATGCTCAACCAGCTCGTCACGTGGGTCCGGTGTACTCACTTGCTGCTGCCTTTTTCGGCATCCAGTTGTTTCAACTGGTCGAGCAAATTCTTGAAGCGGTCGGGAATCCCTTCTTCCAAGGTCTCGTTAAAGACCCGCTTGAGGTTTTCATCGATCACGCTCTCGCGATCAGGTTTGTGGTTTGGCTGTCCCAACGTGAACCTTCCTTGGCGCAGAAAAAATTTGAGAAATCTGACTTCCCGTGGAACCAAAACGTCTGAGTGCGGGTTTAGTTCCCATGAACAGAATAAAAAAGGACCTCGCCGCATGAGCGATGCATCTGGAACAACGAACGTAAGCGACGCGCTGGGGCAGGCAATCCCCTACCTGCGCCGATTTTCCCGAGCAATGACTGGCAGCCAACAAAGCGGTGACGCATTTGCTGCCGCCGCACTCGAGGCGATCTTGGCCGACCCAAGCGTGCTGGACGGCACGGATACCCGCACGGGGTTGTTCCGTGTTCTTTATGGCATTTGGGCCAGCGCCGGCGCCCCAGTGGAAGACGGCGAAAGCGGGGCACGGGCCAAGGCGCAAAAACGTCTTGCCAGCCTGACCAACAACAGCCGCGAAGCGCTGCTGCTGCACACGGTCGAAGGGTTCTCCTTTGCCGAGGTCGCGACCATCATCGGTGTCAGCCAGTCTGATGCCGAAGAACTGGTCAGCATCGCCCGTCAGGAAATGGCCGACAGCACAGCGGGATCGGTCATGATTATCGAGGACGAGGCGATTATCGCGATGGACATCGAAAGCATCGTTGCAGAGATGGGCCACCGCATCACAGGGATCGCCCGCACGCGGGACGAGGCCGTCGCGCTGGGCAAATCCGACCCGCCCGATCTGATCCTTGCGGACATTCAACTTGCAGACAATTCTTCGGGCATTGATGCCGTGAACGATCTGCTAACGGAGCTTGGGCAGCGTCCGGTGATCTTTATCACTGCCTTCCCCGAACGGTTGCTGACAGGTGACAAGCCAGAGCCTGCGTTCCTGATCTCCAAGCCGTATTCGGTGGATCAGGTCGTGTCGGCAGTGTCGCAAGCGATGTTCTTTTCCAGCACGGAAACACTGAACGCATAACAGCGGACGGCAGTGACAATTTTGAAAGGGCTCCACGTGCTGCGTGGGGCCTTTTTTCGTGTGGCCGATTTGATTTCGATGGAGAATTCGGAACCATCCGCAGGCTGACACGTTGTTCTCTCAACCAATGACTATGATTTGAAGGAGAACGCTCATGGCCAATTCAGCCGCACGAACAGCCAAATCCGAACCCACAATGGAAGACCTCACAGAACAGATGGCGATCCTGAAAGACGACATCGCCGCTTTGACTTCCGCGATGGGCAACTATGGCAAAGTCAAAGCCTCCGAAGCTGCGGATACGGTCAAGTCCACCGCAGCCGACCTCAAAGAGACCGGCCAGACCAAGGCGGTGGAAACGCAGGAGCGTGCCGAAGAGTTCATCCGCACCCAGCCCGCCACAGCATTGGGCATCGCCGCCGGTGCAGGCTTCCTGATCGGCATGCTGACGGCGCGCCGCTAAGATGCTTGCCCATGTCAAACATCAGGTTGACGCCAAAGTCACCCGCGCCGTGCACACCACGGCGTTGGGTGCCTTGGCACTGGCCACCATGTGCGTCGGGATCGGCTTTCTCACGCTGGCCAGTTGGTTGGTTTTGGTCACGCTGATGCCTGCGATGCATGCCGCACTTGTGCTGGGCTCGGCCTATCTGGGTATCTCGCTTGTGACCCTCGCCGTTCTTGCCTACCGGGGCAAAAGCACGCCAGTCGAAGCACCAGCACCGCAGCCCACGACACAAACCGCGGTGGCAGATGTCATCACGGCGTTTGCGGGCGGGGTGAATGCGGGTCGTCAAGCACGCCTCTGACAGCTGCAACAAGCCCGTCGCTTGTAAACGGACGGGCGACGAACGCCTGTTTCTCGTTCGGGACAAACCACGGTGGTGTGAATGTCCCAACGACAACGGTGGGCGTCTGGCGCATTATATCTGCGACAGAGTTCAGCGTTTGATAGACTTCGTCTGACGTCACCGAAGCCACAACAATCGTTTTCGTGTCGGATGCACCCACCAACCGAGGGAGATCCGCCAGATCAGCGACACCTTGGACGAGTGTGCCAAATGCCGCAGTCAATGTTTCGTATATGTCGGCTTGAACAAGCGGATCCGGTTCATAGACAAGAAATCGCATGCAGAGTCCCCTTAATAAAGGACAACAATGGAACTTCTGACAAGGTCGCGCATTAATCTATGACATAAGGGAACCTACGTAATCCATGCCAACACAATGCCAACATTGCCCGCTTCAACGCAAAGACGCGTTTATGCCTATGTCAAAAGAAGAGCTGGAGTTCATGCAGCGCTTTAAAGCAGGTGAGCTGACGGTAGAGCCTGGCACACCAATCCTGATGGAAGGCTCCAACGCGCCGCAGCTTTTCACCGCACTGTCCGGCATGGGTATCCGCGACAAAGTCCTGCGCAACGGAGAGCGGCAGGTCATCAACTTTGTTTTCCCCGGTGACTTTATCGGTCTGCAAGCCGGCATTCTGGGCGAGATGGGGCATTCCGTCGAAGCGCGCACCGCCATGCGCCTGTGCGTCTTTGACCGCTCCGAATTCTGGAACTATTTCAAAAGCCACCCCAGCCGCGCCTTTGACATCACATGGCTTGCCGCCGTCGAGGAACACTTCCTTGGCGAAGCACTTGCGACGGTCGGTCAACGGTCCGCTCTTGAGGCAATCGCGTGGGCTTTGGTCAAGATTTTCCAGCGTGGAGAATCGTTGGGCATGGTCACAAACAACTGTATGGAGTTGCCCTACACCCAACGCGACCTTGCCGACGCGCTCGGCCTGTCATTGGTGCATACCAACAAAACGCTGGGCAAGCTCAAGGACCGTCAGTTGGTTTCCTGGTCGGACCGCATCTTGCAAGTCAATGATCTTGAGGCCCTCTCCGAGGTCGCGATCACATCACTGGCCCCCGTCAAACCCCGCCCGTTTCTTTAGCCTGCATCGTCTTTTGGCGAGATGTGGTTGTCGGCCACATAGGCACCGCGTTCGCCCATAGGCCGTGGCCGGCCAACCGTGCTGTCGGGAAGCGTTCGCAACTCGATCTGGGCATTCAGGGACGCCCCGAACAACACCAGAAAGCTGCTGATCCATAGCCAGATCAACATCGCAATCACCGCCCCGATGGAGCCATAGACCTGATTGTAATTGCCAAAGTTCGCCACGTAGTAGGAAAAGCCCAGCGACAACGCCCCCCAGGACACGATCGCCACCACAGCCCCCAAGGACAGCCACGACAGCCGGGCAGGCCTGCGGTTGGGCCCAAACCGGTACAGCACGCCAAGCCCCGCAAACAGGACGATCACCGCCGTGGCGTAGCGCAGGATATCCACCAGCCACGCAGTGAATGCCCCGACAGGAAAGAACGCCAGCACAACAGGCGTCACCACCAGCGACAGCATCGCGATGATGCCCACCGCTACCAGACCCAATGTCAGCGACAGCGCGCGCAGATAGTGCCAGCCCATCGCGCGGCTCCGCTCGTTGTAGACGTTGTTCAGCCCGATCATCATGGCCCCGACCCCTGCCCGCGCAGACCACAGCGCCACCAGTAATGAAAGGATACCGGCCCACCCCAGCGTATCGGCACGCGCAGAGACAAGCGAGACGACCTGATCCTTGATAATCTCGTAGACGTCCGCAGGCAGCAGGCCTTTCATGTCTTCCATCTGCGCGATCACAACAACCGGATCAGAGATCAGCCCCAGCAAGGCAATCAGTGCCGCCAATGCCGGAAACAACGACAGCATCCCGTAGAATGCCACGCCAGCAGAGATCAACCCGATGTCGTTCTCCGAGATATGGGTGAAACTGGCCTTCAGCGCTTCCCAATAGGTGCGGGGTCTCAGGCGCGGACGGCGGATCATGGGGTTTCCTTTCGCGGCACGGTGTCAGGCGTCATGCTCTGCCACATCGTCACGCACCTGACCCCAGGCAACAAGGGTGAAGATCACGGTGCCCCCAATGATATTCCCCGCAAGCACAGGCAGGAAGAAGCTAAAGATCGCCGGCCCAGCCGCCAATTGCCCTTTGACCATCAGGACTGCCATCTCGACCGAGCCTGCGACGATGTGGGTAAAATCCCCCGCCGCGATCAACCAGGTGAACGTGAGGATCAGCAGAAAGGCGTTCTCGTCCGCTTGCGGCAACATCCAGACAATCAGGGCAACGATGATGCCCGCAGGAATTGCCCGCCAAAAGCTGTCGCCCGCACCCATGCCCGTGGCATGTTCTGACAAAGACAGGATCGCGGGCATGATCTCATCGGGGATACTTGGGGTGTAGACAAACAGAAGGGCTGCCAGAAATGCGCCGATCACGTTCGCACCTAGGACGATCGCCCAAAGCCGCAACATGGCCCCCACGGTAAAGACCGTGCATTCGCGCATGATGGGCAGGACGGTGGTGATGGTGTTCTCGGTGAAAAGCTGCATTCGCCCCATGATCACTGCCAGAAAGCCCAGCGAGTAGCCAAGGTTCTCGATCAGATAGCGTGACGGCGTATCGGGCAGGTAGGTGCGCAGGATCGCCTCACCCAGCACCGACAGGCTGATCAACATGCCCGCAGCAATGCCTGACCAGATCAGGGACCGCTTGCTGCGCGCCAGCTCTTCCTCGCCCTCGCGGCGGATGACTTCGTAGATCAGCCTTGGAGAAAGCGCGGCCGCTTCTTGCAGGGATTGCTCCTCTGCCTGTTCTTCGGTGTCTTTGGCTTGTGGGCCACGCTGGATCAATGGGGCCATCGGGCGGCGCGCTCCTGTTTGTCTTGCGATACCGGTGACATAGGGCGTCACAGCCATGCTGACAGGGCAATACGACAGGAAATGTCGTGAAACGCCTTGCATGCGCCAAGAGAGACGCAATGATGCAGTCAGATTTCATAAAGGGCAGCCTGATGATTACCACCTCACCTACATTGACCTCCGCCATTCGTGACCGTTTTGCCCATGTGTCGGAATGCCCGTTCACGGGTCCGCGTATCTTTTTCGAGAATGCAGGCGGCGCGCTGACGCTGAAATCAGCGGTGGAGACATCAACCAGGTTTGCCGCCGTGCCGGACAACCAAGGCCGCGACAACCCTGCGTCCCATGCGTTGGTCGAGGTAATCAAACAGGCCAAGGCGGACATGGCGCTGTTCTTTAACGCACCTGACGGGCAGTTCTTTGTCGGCGAAAGCGGGACCGAGCTGACCTTCCGTCTGATCCGCACCATGGTGATGGGCAGCGCCAAAGGCGGTGCTGTGCTGGGCAGCAGTGTGGAGCATCCCGCCTCCCGCTCTGCCGCGCACCACTGGGCGACAGAGGCGGGTAAGCCCTACATCAACGTCACCCATGACGATGCCACGGGGCAAGTCACGCCCGCCGCCTATGCCGCCGCCGTGACACCTGAGGTACGGGTCGCCACGATCCTGCATACTTCGCCGGTGACGGGCATCGGCAATGATGTGGCCGGCATCGCAGCGGCCATCCGCGCTGTCGCACCCGAGGCCTTTATCTTTGTCGATGGTATCCAGCACGCCAGCCACGGGCATATCGACATCGCGTCTTACGGTGTGGATGGCTACGTCGTCTCACCCTACAAGGTCTTCTCGCGCCATGGATACGGCGTGGCTTGGGTGTCTGACCGCCTGACCGCACTGAACGTGGAGCAGTTGATGAACGGCCCTCGCGAAAGCTGGGAGATGGGCACGCGGGATACGGGCGCTTATGCGACCTTCTCTGATGTGGTGCGCTACTTCGAATGGCTGGGGGGCGAAGTGTCGGACGCGACGGACGCCCGCGACAGGATCGAAGCCGCAGGAGCCGCCATTCACGCCCATGAGCATGACCTGACCCAAGCCATGATCCACGGCACTGGCAACCTGCCCGGGCTGGCCGACCTGCCGGGCGTGACCATCCTTGGCGGCACTGAGAACCCCGACCGCGAAGGTCTCGTCTGCTTTGCACTGGATAGCATGGCCGCCCCTGACATCGTGACCGCGCTGAACGATCAGGGCATTCGCACGCACACTCGCAAGGCCGATCACTACTCTGGCAACATTCTGACGCCATTGGGGCTGGAGGCCGCCGTGCGCGTATCGCTCTGCCACTACAACACATTGGACGAGGTCCGCGCGCTACTGGGCGCGATGAAAGAAATGACGGACTGACCCCCCGTTCACCCTTCCAATAAACTCATTGCAACGCCCGCCCCATACAGCGACGATAGCGTTATGAACCTTTCAAACGCCATCTCCGCCAAACGCGACGACCTGATCGCCCTGACACAGGATCTGATCCGTATTCCTACCCTGAACCCTCCGGGTCAGGACTACAGGTTGATCTGCGAATATCTGGACAAGCGGTTGCGCGCCCACGGTTTCGAGACCGAACTGATCCGCGCCCATGGCACCCCCGGTGACAGCGAAAAATATCCGCGCTGGAACATCATCGCGCGGCGCGCTGGCACCCATTCTGGCGATTGCGTGCATTTCAACAGCCATACAGATGTGGTGGAGGTTGGCTCCGGCTGGACCTTCGATCCCTTTGGTGCCGAAATCGCTGATGGCAAGATTTATGGCCGCGGCACTTGCGATATGAAAGGCGGTCTTGCAGCCTCCATCATCGCGGCTGAAGCCTTCATAGAGACACATCCCGAGTTTGCGGGCGCGATTGAAATTTCCGGCACGGCGGACGAGGAATCAGGCGGCTACGGCGGCGTCGCCTATCTGGCAGAGCAAGGCTATTTCAACCCTGACCGTGTGCAGCACGTCATCATCCCCGAGCCCTTGAACAAAGACCGCATCTGTCTGGGCCATCGCGGCGGCTGGTGGGCCGAGATTGAGACGAAGGGCGAGATTGCCCACGGCTCCATGCCTTTTCTGGGCGATTGCGCGGTGCGCCATATGGGGGCCGTGCTGGGCGAATTCGAGGACAAGCTGTTCCCCGCAATGGCGGCGCGCACCACGGATATGCCCGTGGTCCCTGAAGGGGCGCGGTCTTCCACGATGAACATCAACTCCATTCATGGCGGGCAGCGCGAACAGGACGACGATTTCACGGGGCTGCCTGCGCATTGCGTGCCGGATTCTTGCCGAATCGTGATTGACCGCCGCTTTTTGGTGGAAGAGCCGCTGGATCAGGTCCGCGATGAGGTCACAGGCCTGTTGGAAGGTCTGCGCGCCACCCGTCCGGATTTCGAATATGAACTGACCGAGATCAACTCCGTCCTGCCGTCCATGACCGACCGCGATGCCCCCGTGGTGCAGACCGTGGCAAAGGCCATTCAGGACGTGATGGGGGTGACACCGGAATACGTCGCCTCTCCCGGGACCTACGATCAAAAGCACATCGACCGTATCGGCAAGCTCAAGAACTGCATCGCCTACGGGCCTGGCATTCTGGAGCTTGCGCACAAACCCGATGAATACATCGGCATCAACGATATGGTGGAAAGCGCACAGGTCATGGGTGCAGCCCTAGAGAGCTTGCTGTTACCCAAAACCTGAATTGCGTCCCGCCACCGGGTGGGCCAGAGGCCCACCTTACGAGGGGCGCGCCTGGCTGGTAAGGTGGGGCTCAGGCCGACCTGCCTCAGGTGGCAAACGCATCTGCCGATGCCATCGCCAGCCCGTCCACTATCGCCGTCAGGGCGGCACCCTGATGCACTTCTGCCTGCGGAAAGACCCTTGTTAGAGCCTGATTCACGACCCCCATCAGGCTGGAGCCCCCCACCAGCACAAGCCGTGTGACATCCTGCGGATCAAGGCCGGTGCCTTGCAGCGTGGCCAGCCCTGCATCTGCAATCTCCTCCGCCATTCCGGTCAATGAATGCACCAGCAATGCGGCGGGCAGTGGCACCCGCAAACCCGTCTCTAACACGGACAAATCGATCTCTGGCAAGGCCAGCGCCTTGGAATCGTTGGCGGCGATCTTGCCCGCCTCGACAGCAAAAGCAACGTCGTGGCCCAGCTGATCTTCCAGAACATGCCTTAGGCGTTGCAGCTTGTCGGGCTCGGCTGCGTATTTGACCAGATCGGCCACCAGCCGCCGTGTGTCGGCCCCGTAGAGGAACGGGATTTTCTGCCATGTCGCGAGGTCGGCAAAGATCGCGTTGGGGGCCGCATGCGTCCCGGACCCGAAGGCGTGCTTTATCTGGCTGCCATGGCCCAGCAGCGGCATCACCTGCCCCAGACTAAGTGCGCGGTCAAAGTCCGTGCCCCCCAGACGCAAACCATTGCTGGCAATGACATCGATCCCCTCACCTTTCTGGCGAAACAGGGTAAAGTCGGATGTGCCGCCACCAATATCGACGATCAGACCCACATCACCTGGGTGCAGCACATCGCGGTTGGCAAGGGCTGCGGCCTCTGGCTCCGGCATAAACGCGACGTCTTTGAATCCGGCTGCCAGATAGCAATCGCGCAGATCAACCTCGGCCTGCGCGTTGCGCGCGGCACTGGCGCTGTGAAACAGAACGGGGCGACCGGACAAGGCACGCTCGAACGTGGTGCCTGTTGCGGTCTCTGCGCGGCGCTTCATCTCGGCCAGAAAGTCGCCGATGATATCGATGAAATCCATGCGGCGGCCCAGCAGCATTCGGCTTTCGCGCATCAAGCCTGTGCCAAGCAGACCTTTGAGTGCACGCATATAGCGCCCCTCTTCGCCCGCGATCAGCGCCGCCTGTGCAGGCGCGCCATAGACGATTTTCCTGGCGTCAAAGTCAAAGAACACAGCCGTTGGCATGGTCTGCGCATCGGTCTCAAGGTCAATAAGCCGCGCCTTACCCGCCTTCGCGAATCCCACGGCGGAATTGGAGGTGCCAAAATCGACGCCAAGCGTGTGGGAAGGTTGTGCCATGCCGGACCTCGTACGGGCTGCGTGAAAGACTGCCGCAATAGCGCCGCGCCGCCGCCAGATCAATCGCCTTTGCGCAGAGGGATCAAACCCGCTACGCTGACGGCAATCAACAACTGGGAGTTACCTCATGTTCCATTTTCGCAGTCTGATCCTTGGCGTCAGCACCGCAGCCCTTGTGGCAGGCGGCGCGCTTGCCAAGGACGATATCACCGTCGCCATCCAGCTTGAGCCACCGCACATGGATCCAACCTCTGCCGCGGCAGGGGCTATCGATTCGGTGCTGTATTCCAACGTGTTCGAAGGGCTGACGCGGTTTATGGCCGACGGATCGGTCGTGCCGGGGCTGGCGGAATCCTGGGAGATTTCGGACGACGGGCTGACCTACACCTTCAAACTGCGCAGCGGTGTGACCTTCCACGACGGCACCACGATGGACGCGGAGGATGTGAAATTCTCGCTTGATCGTATCAACGCCGAGGAATCTGCCAACGCGCAGAAAGCGCTGTATGCCGCCATCGCCGAGGTCAACGTCATCGACGCAGGCACGGTCGAGATCAAACTGTCCGAGCAGAACGGCAACATGCTGTTCAACCTCGCGTGGGGCGATGCGGTTATCGTCGCACCAGAGTCCATCGAGAACATCAAGCAGATGCCTATCGGCACAGGCGCGTTCAAATTCGCCAGCTGGACCCAGGGCGACAAAGTCGAGCTGGTGCGCAACGACGCTTACTGGGGCGATGCACCCGCGCTTGCCAAAGCCACGTTCAAGTTCATCTCTGACCCCACCGCCGCATTTGCCGCCGTGATGGCCGAAGATGTCGACGTGTTCAGCGGCTTTCCCGCGCCCGAGAACCTGCCGCAATTCGAAGCAGACCCGCGCTTTCAGGTATTGGTTGGCTCCACCGAGGGTGAGACGATCTTGTCCACCAACAACAAGATGCCGCCCTTTGACAACGTAAAGGTGCGTCAGGCCGTGGCCCATGCCATCGACCGCCAAGCCATCATTGATGGCGCGATGTTCGGGCTGGGCACGCCCATCGGCACACACTTTGCGCCGCACAATCCTGCCTATGTAGATCTGACAGGCCAGTCCAACTACGACCCCGAAAAGGCCAAGATGTTGCTGGCCGAGGCTGGCTTTGCCGACGGGTTCGAGACGACACTGCATCTGCCGCCCCCGTCCTACGCACGACGCGGTGGAGAGATCATCGCAGCGCAACTGGCACAGGTCGGCATCAAGGCCGAGATCACCAATGTCGAATGGGCGCAGTGGTTGGAGACAGTGTTCAAGGGCAAGAACTTTGGGCTCACCATCGTCAGCCATACCGAGCCCATGGACATCGGCATTTACGCCAATCCCGACTACTATTTCCAGTACGACAATGCGGGTTTCCAAGACCTCATCGCCAAACTGAACGTGGAGACGGACCCAGACATGCGCACCCAGATGATGGGCGAGGCACAGAAGATCATCTCGGATGATTATGTGAACGGGTATCTGTTCCAACTGGCCGTGCCCACGGTTGCAAAAGCAGGCGTGCAAGGCCTGTGGAAGGACGCACCGACGCAGGCGAATGACCTGACAGGGGTCAGCTGGTCTGAGTAACAGGGCTGTCTAAGAGCGATTGAAAGGGCCTCCGTTCGCGGGGGCCCTTTTTTGTAAGGAACATTGCCAGCCCCTGGGATGGCGCATGTGACGATAGCTCTTTGCTACTTTATTGTGCCAAACAGTGTGCCCTATCTATGAATCACCCAGCCTCACCAAAGCGCCAGCCCGTGGGAGGGGCTGGCGCTGCACGGCGGCCCAAGGGCCTTGGTTCCGTGCTTGGGGCAGTTTCACCGTTTCAACAGTTCCGCCACCGCGTCTTTCACCACATCCCGCACCGCCCCGTCGCGCGGCGCGTCCCGCAGCGTCGTGAACCAATGCTCGGGCGGATTGCGCCCACGTTTATTGCCCTCAAACGTCAGGGCGCGTAGCACAGCCTCTGCCTTTGGCGGCAAAACCTCAGGCATCTCATGCCCATTCAACACACCCCAGACGCCGGTCCAGAGCCGCCCCACGGACCACGGGTTATAGCCACCTCCGCCCAGTACCAGCAAACGCGGGGCGACCCCCATCAAGCTACGCAACATGTCCCAATGAGCGTTGTTAGAGAGCGACAGATGCGACAGCGGGTCTTCCTCGACCGCATCTGCGCCACATAGAAACACGATCGCATCAGGCTGGAACGCCCACACCTTTGGCAGGATAAGCGCATCGCGAACGAACGCCATCTCCGTATCGTTGAACCCGCGCGGGACAGGCAGGTTGAAGCCGTTGCCACCACCATCATTCTCCAGATGCCCGGTGCGCGGCCACAGTCGATCCTCGTGCACAGAGATCATCAGGCACTCAGGGTCGCCGCCCATGCCGACCTCGACGCCGTCAGGGTGATGCGCGTCGATGTCGACATATGCGATCCGCCGCACGCCGTGATGCCGCAGGCTGAGCACGGCAAGAACGGGGTCGTTGAGGTAACAAAACCCGTTGGCCCGATCCGGCAGTCCGTGATGCGTCCCGCCTGCGGGGTTGTAGATGACGCCCCCGTCACGCAGCAACTCTCCGGCAAGGATGGACCCGCCCGCCGCTGTGGCGGGCCTGCGGAAAATCTCCGGGAAGACAGGGTTGGTGACACTTCCGATGTCGTGGCGGGTGCGGTCGGTGGCGCTTGCTTCCTGCGTAGCCTCGACCCGTTGCAGCGCGGCGACATAGTCGGCGGTATGAAACGCGGTGAGGGCGGCAGGCTTGGCACGTGGCGAAGTGATAAACTGCGCATCAGGCAACCAGCCCAGCGCCCGCGCGAGATCCATGACTGTGGACACACGCGGCACCCGTAAAGGATGCCACCGCCCATAGCTGGAGCCACGGTAGATTTCGTGCCCGATGAAACGCGGTTGTGTCATGAGCCACATCTAGCACGCCACCACGCATGAAAAAGGGCGCCCGAAGGCACCCTTTTCCGTATCGTCAAACCGGCAAAGGTTTAGCGCGTGCCGTCAAGACCGGCAGCAGCTTCGGACACCAGTGTGTCAAGGTTGTGGCTGCACTGCAGATTGAACGTGTTGATCATCTTGGTTTCTTCGGTGGTGTTGTCTTCGCCACCATCAGCCTTTGCACCGGAGGACGTATCACCATCGGTTGCTTCGGCAGCAGTGGTGTCATCATTGTTGCGAGGCCAACCGTCCTAAGACCGACTTCGGTGCATTGTCTATTTCTGCGCATTGGTAAAATTTATTGAACCTTCTGAGTACGCTCACAGTGCCGCTTTTCACAGTGTCTTTGATGGGAACCTGACCGCACGCACATCAACAAGCAGCAAGGTGCACCACCTAAAAGGTGTCACATATGCGCTGGACGCCCTCACGCGGCGGGCCTAACGTCTGTGCAATGCTGCGCTATACCCTCAAAAGATTTCTGTCGCTGGTGATCAGCCTGATTGTCGCCTCGGTGGTGATCTTTTTCGTGATCGAAGTGGCCCCGGGTGATCCGGCGTCTTTCATGCTGGGCATGAACGCACAGCCTGAAACGCTCGCCGCGTTGCGCGCCGAGCTTGGCCTTGATGTGTCCAAAATCGAACGGTACTTTGCCTGGGCGGGTGGCTTGCTGACCGGAGATTTCGGCACCTCCTACACCTACCGCACACCTGTGTCCGAGATGATCGCGGCGCGCATGTGGGTGTCCTTGCCGCTGGCGCTTTATGCCCTGGCGCTGAGCACCCTGATTGCCTTCCCCGCGGGCATCTACGCCGCATCGCGCCGCGGGCAGGCAGGCGACATCGGCGTCATGGGGGCCACGCAACTGGGCGTGGCGGTGCCGAACTTCTGGTTTGCGATGATGCTGGTGCTGATCTTTGCGATCAATCTGCGCTGGTTCTCGGCGGGCGGGTTCATTGGCTGGGACAAAGGGATACTGGCGGGCCTGCACGCGCTGACACTGCCCGCCATCGCATTGGCCCTGCCCCAAGC
>CALAIJ010000052.1 GCA_937923365.1 uncultured Sulfitobacter sp. | reverse complement strand
GCAAAACAATGTGCAGGGGGCCTCGGATGCGGGCCTGATCCCGATGTTCCTGCCCGACTATCAGCCCGTCGGCGACGATGGTGTACGCTCGGCGTTTACGGATGTTTGGCAGTCCGAGGACTTCTCCAGCCAGAAGGGCCTGACCGTGACCGAGATCATGGACGCGGTGCATGCCGGTGATATCAGGGGCATGTATGTGCTGGGTGAAAACCCTGCCATGTCCGACCCCGATGTGGAGCATGCGCGTGATGCGCTGGCCAAGCTCGACCATCTGGTCGTGCAGGATATTTTCATCACCGAAACCGCGAACTATGCCGATGTCATCCTGCCTGCCTCCGCGTTCGCAGAAAAGTCCGGTACTGTCACCAACACCAACCGTCAGGTGCAGATGGGTCGCCCTGCGGTCGCTCCTCCCGGAGAGGCGCGCGAGGACTGGTGGATCGAAGTCGAGCTTGCCAAGCGTCTGGGGCTGGGCTGGGATTACCAGTCACCCGCAGACGTTTTTGCCGAGATGAAGCTGAACATGAAGTCGCTCGACAATATCACGTGGGACCGTTTGAGCGCCGAGAATGCCGTGACCTATCCGTCGCTGAGTGCCGATGATCCGGGGCAGGCGATTGTCTTTGGCGACGGCTTCCCGCGTGCGGATGGCCGCGCAAGGTTTACCCCTGCTTCGATCATTGCGCCCGACGATGTGCCCGATGCGGAATACCCGATGATCCTGACTACGGGCCGCCAGCTTGAGCATTGGCACACCGGTTCCATGACCCGCCGTGCCACCGTGCTGGATGCGGTGGAGCCCGAGGCCAATTGCTCGTTGCATCCGTCCACGCTGCGCAAACTGGGTGTTGAACCCGGCGGTCGTGTCCGGTTGACCACCAAGCGGGGATCCATCGAGATCATGGCGCGGATGGATCGCGCTGTTTCGCCCGACATGGTCTTCTTGCCATTCGCATACGTCGAAGCCGCCGCGAACATCCTTACCAATCCTGCGGTGGACCCCTACGGCAAAATCCCCGAATTCAAGTTCTCGGCCGTTAAGGTCGAGGCCGCAGGAGACGTGCTTGCCGCTGAGTGAAGGTGAGGCGCGCAAGCGCGCCTTTGAAGGACGCAGTCCTTCAAACTTGCTTGGAAGAGTTTTGGCCAGAAAAAGGATAGGCGGTGGAGGTAGACCCTAAACGGTTTCTGGATGATTTGCACAAGCTCAGGGCGTTCGGGGCCTCCGGTGTGGGCAAAGGTGTTGTCCGGCCTGCGTTTTCCCAAGCGGACATCGCGGCACGCAAATGGCTTTGTGAGCGTTTTGCCCAGGCTGGCCTGCAGGTCGAAGTGGACCCCATGGGCAATGTCTTTGGCTTGGCCGAGGGGCGGTCGCTTTTGCTGGGCTCGCACAGTGATAGCCAGCCCGAGGGCGGGTGGCTGGACGGCGCGCTGGGCGTTATCGCTGCTCTGGAAGTGGCGCGTTGTTGTGACGGCATTTCGGTTGTGTCTTTTCAGGACGAAGAGGGGCGCTTTGGCGGGTTGACGGGAAGTTCTGTCTGGAGCGGCTATACAGCGCAGGAAGATGTCGACAAGACCGTCGATTATCAGGGGCTTAGCCTGCTGGAAGCGCGCAGGCAGATCGCCGACATGGTGACCGGTCCTGTAAGCCCTGAGCACTTCAAGGGCTTTATCGAATTGCACATCGAACAGGGCCTCACGCTGCATGCCGCAGGTGAGCAGATCGGCGTGGTCACAGACATTGTCGGGACGCGTGAGGTCGAAGTCACCTTTGAGGGGCAACAAAACCACGCAGGTACCACCCAGATGCATCTGCGCAAGGATGCAGTGCAGGGGATGGTGGCCTATATCAGCGCCCTGAACGAGCGGTTCCGGAATGTCGTCACGCCCACCACCGTCTGGACCACAGGGCACGTAACGGTACATCCCAATGCGTCGTCCATCGTTCCCGGGAAGGTCTCCTTTTCGGTGCAATGGCGCGATGCGGACGCCGACCGTCTGCGGCGCATGGAAACGATCGTGCGAGAGACAGCACAGGACATTGCAGATCAGGCCGGACTGGCCACCCGTATCGGACCGATGTGGCAGCTGGAACCAACCCCGATGGACAACGCCTTGCGTGCGGCGTTGGAGGGGGCGGCGGCGACAGTGGCCCCCGATGCGTGGCGCAAGATGCCTTCAGGGGCGCTGCATGATGCCACAAATGTCGCGCGGTTGATGCCTGTTGCCATGCTGTTTGTGCCATCTATCGACGGGGTGTCCCACGCGTTTGACGAGGACACCGCAGAGCGCGATCTGGTCGCGGGCCTCCAGGTGCTGGCCAAGGCCGCGCATGCGTTGACCGGCAAAGTCTGAGACCCGCAGCAAGACGCTATCGGCCAAGATCAGCCAAGCCGCAGGCGGAATGGGTTTGCGAAGTTGCGACCCAGCCCCTACATCTTGTCCCATGAAACGCCTTGCCTTGATCGCTGCCATGATGGCCACCCCGCTTGGAGCGCATCCGCACATCTTTGTTGATGTCGGATTGGAGGGGATTGTGGACGCCAAGGGCCAACTGACCCAGATAAAAGTGACATGGGCCTATGATGCGCTTTTTTCCCTGCTGGTGACCGAGGAAAAGGGCATGGACCTTGACGGTGATGCTGTGCTGACCCCAGCGGAAGAAGCGCAACTGGCCGGATTTGATGCGCAATGGGTGCCAGGGTTCAATGGCGATCTCGAAGCCCAGTTGAACAGCCGTGCTTTAAGGCTTTCCGGCCCCAAAGCGCCTACCGCTGTCATGCGCGAAGGACGGATTGTCACGACCCATCTGCGCGATGTCGCCGGCAGGCCGTCGCTGGCGGGTAAAGTGTTGATCCTCCGGCCTTTCGACCCCTCGTATTACACCGCGTATGACGTCACTTTGGGGGTCAGCATCAACGGGCTTGAGAGCTGCCAGGTTTCGAAAAGAGAACCTGATCTGGATAGTGAAATGCGCAAACTGCAAGATGAGCTGGCCCTGCTGGGTCGGGATCAGAACAGTATCGAGATGGGCTTTCCCGAGGTTGGCGCTAACTTTGCCACGCAGGTGGTGATCACATGCGCGGCGTCCTGATTGCCCTATGCCTTGTCGTCGCAGCTGCGCTTTGGTGGCTGTGGGGCGCGGGTGGTGCGGGTCAGATCGCGGCATGGGCGGCGGAGCATCAGCGGGATTTCCAGAACCAGATGGCCCTGTCCCTGCGCGGTGTGCGTGCGGGGCAGCCAGCGGCGGTGATGACACTGCTGGGGGTGTGCTTTGCCTACGGGTTTTTTCACGCCATCGGGCCGGGTCATGGCAAGGTGCTGATCGGAGGATACGGTGTCGCGCGGCAAGTGGCCGTTCTGCGCCTTTCCGTCATTTCCCTGATTGCCAGCCTTGGTCA
>CALAIJ010000051.1 GCA_937923365.1 uncultured Sulfitobacter sp. | reverse complement strand
GCCGCATAAGCTGCGTGCAAACACGCCTTTGGCGGAATAGCTTTCAAAGGGGCGCTGTAACAGGCGCCCCTTTTTCATGTCCCGTACTCAGGTCACTCTTGCCATGAACAAAATCGTAAAGGTTTTCCTGATCCTTGTCGGGGCGTTGGTAGGACTGGCCCTGCTGTTCGTTGGCTGGGTCGCGGTGCAGTTCAACGTCATTTACCCGTGGAAATACGCGCGGTTTGAGGCCGAAGCCGGTGAATGGAATGCGGATCAATGGCAAAACGGAACCGCTTTGCGGGTCACCGTTCAGGTTCAGGCAGATGCGCAGGCGGGCGGTGCGACAGCCACTGCAGATATGTTGTGCTTTTACCGCAAGATCGCGGGCAAAGGCGGGCTAAAAGGGCCGCCGGCCATCGGAACACAGGTGCTGGGCGTTGGCCCTGACCACCTTGTGGTTGGATTTGGCCCCGATGCCACCCACGAGACACCGCTGCGCAGTCTGTGTTCCGATGCGATGCGCAACGCCGACAGCTGGCGCCTGCCGCAGGTCTCCGAGAACCCTTCTTACTGGTCGTACATTGTCGCGCGCGACGGCGCGTTCCAGTGCTTTCTGTCCAAAGGCAGCCGCACCAGCACAGGCACTGTGACGCGGCCGACGTACACACAAGTGACCCGCGTGCCGCTGCGCGCACAAATGGCACTGGCCGACTATCTGGCCGTGGAGCGGCGGACCTTTGGCGATCAGGCCAACCCTGCCCCGCGCTATTCGTATTGGGATAGCAACGGCGTCGCCTGCTGGCGCGGCATGAAATCAACCGATTGCGCACCAGAGGTGCTGGCGGTCTGCGGAAGGCCCTTGGGCTAAGGGATCGCGGCAAAAGAAAAGGGCCGCCCGTGTGGGGCAGCCCTTTCATCCATGGGGAAGGATGGTGTCTGCGGCCCCCTCCAAAGGACCGCAAATGCGTCAGATCAGCAGCGCACCGCAGCTTGGCCGTCAATCCAGCCACCTGTTGCAAGCATTTGATCTTCGGCCACCAAACATTCCGCCAGGAATTCAGCATCGCGGGGGGCCAGCACGCCGTAGTGCGCCGCGTCGGTGTTCAGGTACGCATCCAGCGCCATTGTGTTGGCAGGGCAATGGATCACAGCGCCACCTTCGGCATAGATCGCCTGTTCTTCCTCGAAATAGACCGCGATCAGTTCGATCTGCTGTGCGGGGGCTGCACGGTGGATGCCGCGCACGCCGGTCAGGGCTTTGGCTGCGATCATGGCGAAAGGATCGCCGTACATGTCAGCGGCTGCGTCACATTCGATCAGGACACCCTGATCGGCCAGCAGTGTGATTTCCTCGCGGTTGCCCAAAGCGCCGACGGGCACGATGACGGGCCACATGGCGGGAGTTGTGTCAGGCGCATCGGTCCAGAACGTGGCGCGGCGCACCTCGACGATCTTTTGCATGCCATTGTCGAATGTCAGAACGCTGTCCCCAACGGTGAGCGCTTCGATGGCGCGCCAGCCCAGGTTGGAAGCAACTTTGGTGCCCGCCATCAGACCGTGTGTCTGGACCGCAAGGCCGCCGTCATAGGCGCCGGACATCTCGATTGAGCGGCGGGCCAATTCGTTCATCTTTGTTTTCATCTTAAACATTTTCTTACCATCCCCATGGTGTGGCGCTCTGGCAGGAACGCTGTTGCAGTTACAAGAACCACTTGCGGTGATTCTCGTGACCTCTCCTTGCCCAGAAAGAGGCTTGATTGAGGCATTGTCGCGAAACTGGGGGGTAATTCTTGGGAAATGCCAAAGATTGGTTCCCAAACACTGCGGTTATTGGACCAAGTTAACTATTTATGGGGGAAATTTCTAAAACTTATAACCAAAGCGGGCGATATCTGCTGCACAGCACTCTGCGATGATTCTTTGCAGCGCCTTCGAATAATATGCGCGGTAGTCTGCCCCCCGCCCCGAGCGGTTTTCCCAGCCAAGGGTCAGATCAAACCCCAGATGGGCCATCAGCGGGGCGGCGTCTTCCTCGAAATGCTCCAGCCGGATGTAGGCGCTGCACTGCTCGACCCCTGCCGCCGTTGTCATATAGCGCGCAGCAGGCCAGCTGCGGTGCGCCATTTGCGTGGCGGGGTCTTGCAAGAACGTCTCAAAATCGCTGTCACAGGCCAGCTTTACCGCCGGATGATCAAAGGACTGGTCTCGCAGCCAGTGGTAATAGCTGACCATCCGGTCCCACGGATTGCGCACCAGTGTAAAGGCAAAGAGCCCCGCCAGCGTGTCAGGCGACACCAGCCCGTCAATGTCGCTGAGGGTCGAATGTTTCCACAGCCGCCCGCGTGCGGGGGCATCTTTCACGCGGTGGCGACGTTTGCGCGCTTTGGGTGTGTCGCCCAGCATGATGTCGTCCTTCATCGCGCGGTCTTCCAATGCCAGCGCCAGAGAGGTGCCTCCCGTTTTCGGGATATGCACAAAGACGTATTTGCGCCCTTCGCTGATAATCATGGGTCGGCCTCAATCCCGCGAATGGGCATCGGCGCCGAGGAGCGGAACGCGATAATCGCCCCTGCGCCTGCGATCAGCACCATGCCCAACAGGCCCA
>CALAIJ010000050.1 GCA_937923365.1 uncultured Sulfitobacter sp. | reverse complement strand
CCGCTTTCGCCCAGCAGATTGTCCGCGCCTTCGCCGCCCGTCAGGCTGTCGTTTTCGGTGCCACCCACAAGGAAGTCTGCACCGTCACCGCCATCAAGCGTGTCGTCACCGAACGATCCTGTCAGATCATCGTCACCCGCGCCGCCGGAAAGATCGTCGTTGCCTGCGCGCCCGAACAGCGTGTCGTTGCCCTCGCCACCTGACAGCGTATCGTTGCCATCGCCGCCATCAATGCCGTCGTTACCTGCGTCGCCCTGCGCTTCGTCGTCACCGATGCCGCCTGTCAGCGTATCGTCACCCTCGCCACCGCTGAGCGTATCGTTGCCTGCGTCACCTGCGAGGCTGTCGCTTCCGCCGTCGCCGGCCAACTGGTCATCATCTGCCCCGCCAGCAAGGGTATCGTTGCCTTCGCCACCGCTGAGGGTATCGCTTCCTGCGTCTCCGGTAAGGGTATCGTTGCCAGCGTCGCCTGCCAGAATGTCGGCACCCAAAGCCCCCAGCAGCGTGTCATCGCCAGCGCCACCACTGAGCGTGTCGTCACCGTCACCGCCATCAAGCAGGTCATTCTCGCCATCGCCTGACAGCATATCCGCACCGATACCGCCGGTCAGCGTATCCTGGCCCTGCCCGCCTGCCAGCGTGTCGTCGCCCGTGCCGCCATCCAGCGTGTCGGCACCGTCATCACCGGCAAGACTGTCGTTACCGACCGCGCCGATCAGGGTGTCGTCGCCGCCGCCACCGACCAGCGTGTCGTTGTCGTCTTCTCCGGCAAGGGAATCGTTGCCCACACCGCCATCCAGAACGTCGGCTCCGGTGCCGCCAAGCAGCGTGTCATCACCGCCATCGCCAACCAGCGTATCGGCATCTTCGTCACCTGTGAGGCTGTCATTGTCTGCGCCACCGGTCAGCACATCGGCACCAATACCGCCTGTCAGCGTGTCGGCACCTGCGCCACCGCTCAAGGTGTCGGCACCAAGACCGCCGGTCAGCGTGTCACTGCCATCATCGCCCGAGATAACGTCATCGCCGTCACCACCACTGAGCGTGTCATCGCCCGCACCACCGCTAAGCGTATCGTTGCTGCCGCCGCCTGTAAGCGTGTCGTTGTCGCCGCCACCGGTCAGAATATCTTCGCCTTCACCGCCGGACAGGTCGTCGTCACCCGCACCACCGTCGAGCGTATCATTGCCCGCCTCGCCGGACAGGTCGTCATCGCCTGCGCCGCCGACAAGCGCGTCGTCATCCTCGCCCCCTTGCAGGGTGTCGTCGCCTTCGCCGCCGTCCAGTTCATCCGCGCCTGCGCCACCGGTTAGCGTGTCGCTGCCATCATTGCCCAACAGCGTATCACTGCCGAGACCGCCAATGATTTCGTCGGCACCCGCGCCGCCCTCGGCACTGTCATCGCCGTCACCTGCATTAAGGGTGTCACCACCCTCGCCACCCAACAGGGTGTCATTACCTTCGCCACCGGACAGAGAGTCTCCGTCTGCACCGCCATCAAGGGAATCGTTGCCGATACCGCCCTCAAGCGTGTCGAGGCCCACGCCTGCGATCAGCGTGTCGTCACCGTCTCCACCATCCATGGAGTCGGCACCAAGACCACCATCCAGACTGTCGTTCTCGTTGCCACCCAGCAGCGTGTCGTCGCCATCGCCACCGGTCAGCGTGTCGGCACCTTCGTCGCCCTCAAGCAGGTCATTGCCTTCATCGCCTTGCAGCGTGTCGTCACCGATGCCGCCGCGCACGGTGTCGTCATCCTCGCCGCCGATGACAAGGTCATTGCCCGCGCCGCCTTCTAGCGTGTCGCGTCCGGCATTGCCTTCGATGCTGTCTTCGCCGTCTTCGCCAAAGACGCAATCGTCCCCTGCTCCGGCGATCAGCGAATCGTCGCCCGCGCCACCAAAGATGCAATCGTCGCCCTCTCCGGTATCAACGGTATCGTCGCCATCGCCGACGCGCACGGTATCGTTGCCGGGTCCTGATTTGATATCCAAAGGCGCTGTTGACGAGGAGCCGTCGATGGAATCGGGGCCCGAGCCCGTCTCAAAGCTGGTCGGCGTTGACGTAGCGATGACATAGCTACCGCCCACAGAACCGGTCAGAATAAACTCGATCTCTGAGAACTGGATAACCTGCGTGCCAACAGTGATTGTGCCCTGCTCGAACCCTGTCCAGTTGACGACGTAAGGGACCGTGAGCGGCCGCAGATCCAGCACGTCGTAATCGACCGTGCCGCCTTCGCCGCCGATGATCGTGTCATTGCCAAAGTTGTTCTCGACAACGATGTGATCGGAATCGTCCCCGCCATTGATCAGGTCATCGCCCTGCCCGCCACTTAGCGTGTCGCGGCCACCCTGTCCGTTGATGGTATCGTCCCCATCAAGCCCCCGGATGGAATCATTGCCAGAAGTACCGGGGAAGTTGTCCGGTCCGTTTGTGCCATCAGCAGCCATGAGGCGCCTCCGATATCATTGTATGAGCAGGAAAGAACGCGAAAGACAGGCAGCCGCGCGACTGGAATAGGGAACGCACAGGCCTAAATACCTGCAAGAAGGGGTTAACCCCCGTGATGGAGACACCTGAATACCGCGCCGTCCAATATGGCTTGGAAGCCGAAAAACTGTTTGTTAACACACCGTTACCCGTTTTAATGTCGCCCGTTCCTAAAATATTGAAAGCCGCAGAAGCGTTCCGAACGACAAAGATATAAATTAATTGTTAAGAAGATCATTGAAACTAGGACGTTTTGTCAATGCCAGCACAGGCTTGCACAGGGGCACTTCGGCCCGAAGTTGGCCAATGTTCGACGTGATACCTAAAATTGTGTACACCTTTTCGGGGGCCACTGCCCCGTATTGAGAAAAAATGACTGATTCTGAGCCCGATTCTGCGCTTAAACTGATTGAAACGATCTATCGTGCCGCCCTTGATCCACAGGGCTATGACACGTTCATGGGTCATTGGAACGACTGGATGGTGGCACGGATGTCGGCGCTCGACACGCTGCGCAACTCCGATGCTGCCATGTCCGATCCGGAAATCGCGACCCATTTCGAACTGGCGTTGCGGCTGATCGAACGGCTTGGCGACACGCCCCAAGCCCCCGTGCGCCGTGGCCCGCAATTGCTGATCGACGGGCAGGGTCGCGTGCTGTGGAAGAACGCCGAAGCCGACCGTTTGCTGGGCGCGGACCGTGGCACCAGCATGACCGATCTGGCCCTCTCTGACACCCACCGCGCGCTGCTGGAAAGCTTTCTGGAGGGCATCACAACAGGCACGGAAAGCCCGCCGGTTGTGGTCCAGATCACGCCTGCCAAAAGCACCCGCGCTGTCGCCTTTCGGGCAGAACCGATGCGCGATGGGCCGGACGGCAATCTGGCCATCCTTTCTTCGTTGGCACCGGCCTGGCCCGAGGCTGCGGATACCCTTCTGGAAGACACGCATAGGTTGAGCGTGGGGGAATGCGCGATCTGCGCCCTGCTGGTCCAGGGCCTGCCCCCGACCGAGATTGCGGACCGTCGCGGGACCTCTATCGCGACCGTGCGCACCCAGATCAAAAAGATCCTCAAGAAGACGCAGCAAGCCAGTCAGGCGGAGCTGACGGCCTACCTTAACAGTCTGCTGCGGATGGCCGAGGAATTGCCTAGACGCGAAGAAGCCCCTGCCCTGCAGGCGATCCACAGCGGCGCAATGCATGACCTTGTTGTCGGCGGGCGCCGCCTGATCGTGGAGGAACACGGACCACCGAAAGGCTACCCCGTCATTTTCCTGCATGGCATGTTGGACGGCACGGGCATCACCAGTCCGGCGCGACAGCTGCTGTTCGACTATAACCTGCGGCTGATCTGCCCGCACCGTCCTGCGTTCGGCCGGTCGGAACCGATGGACTGCCCCCCTGCCCTCGCGCTTGATCACTTCGCCGACGTGCTGGTGGAACTTGCCGAGCTGTGGGACATCACCGCGCCGGTGATGCTGGGCCATATGGCGGGCGCGCTTTACGGATATGCAGCGGCACCAAAGCTGGGCGCGTGCGGCATCGTGAACGTCTCTGGCGGCGTGCCTCTGGTTTCGCATCACCAGTTGGAGAGCATGACCCGCAGGCAGCGTCTGGTTGCCTACACGGCCCGCTACGCGCCGTCTGTCCTGCCCTTCGTCGTCAACGCCGGTATCCGGCAGATCAAGGGCGGCGGGATGGAGACCTTCATGAACTCCCTCTATGAAAGCGCGCCTGTGGATATGGACGTCCTTCAGAACGACGCTGTTCGCGCGCTGGTGCTGAACGGCTATCAGTTCACGGTGCACCAGGGTCACGCGGGCTTTGCAGTGGACAGCCACCATGTGGTGCGTGACTGGACCAAGTGGTTTACGGCAAGCGCGCCGATCCCTGTGCACCTGATCCACGGCGGGCATGACCCTGTGGTCTCGCCCGCGTCGGTGCAGGAATTTGCTGCGCGCCATGCGCCGCGTGTGCAGCTGGACATGCTACAGGACGCCGGACAGTTGCTGTTCTACAAAGACCCCGATCTGGTGCTGTCAGTGGTGCGGCGCATGGCAAACGCAGCGCAACCTGCCAAACAGCAAAACCTTACCCACGGGTAAGGTCACTCCGCTTCGAGGGCGGCATAGAAGGCCGCCACCGCGCGCTCAAGCTGCTGGCGGTCGATGGCAGAAAAATCCCTGTCATCGCGAAACTCGATCCGGCCCTGAGAGGCGCTGCATTTGGCAACACCTTGGGGCAGGGACACCTGAAACGTGGTCTTGGCACGGCGCGGCTTGCCGGATGCAACCTTACCCGTGGGTAAGGTCTGCGGCACCTCTCCAAGGAACCCGCGCAGGATCGCGACCTCGCCCGCGCTGTCGCGCAATGGCTCTGCCCGCAACGCTGCGCGCAACTGGGTCAACGCGTCCGGATCATTATCCAGCTTGCGCTTTACATCGACACCCAGATTTCGCGGAATGTCATGGGCAAAACGAAGGTTGCCATCCATCGTGCGGATCAGTTCTGCGAAGGCGCGAATGTAGCTTCGCTTGGTATAGCTGGCCGACTTGAACAACACCGCAACCGCGTCTGACACCTCGGCACAATCATGTGCTGGATCGTCCGCATAGCGCTGCGCCAGCACGGCCATTTCCGCAAAAGATATGTCCTTGCGCACGAGGTTTTCGTCAACCATCTGGCGATAGGCTGTTTCAGTCTCTAACACAGGGGAAATCCCTGCGGGAATGGTGTCAAAGCCCGTCTCGCCGTTAGAGTCTAACATGCGGTATGCGAGCAGCCGCCGCATGCCCTGGATCAGCTCGAACTTGCCATCGCTGCGGGCCTCGACACGGATGGGATTGGACAGGCCCACCTCGCGAATGGATTGCACCAGCTCGTCCAGATCGTCTTGCGATCCTTCGCGACGGTCGCGCAGGATCCGTTCTGTCACGACACTGCTTAAGGGCAGGCGGTCGATCACCAACCCTTCGGATTTAAGCCGCACAAACTCCTGCGCAAGCGCGTCATTTTCAGCGCGAATTTGCGCCTCGGCGACCTGCCGTTCCTTCAACGAATTGGCGTTCTCCGAGATGGCTGCGGCCATGGGTCCGCGCCGCAATGCCTTCTTGGGGACCTGACCCACGGGGACGTCGCTTACGTCGTTAATCTCGATCTCGAAACCTTTGCGTCGCTTCGTCATGCGTCATCCTCCATCTGGTCCCATGCGCCGATCAGCACATCGCGAAATTCCTCGTAGGCCTGGTCAAACGTAGACCGCGCACGGCGCCACGTTTCGCGGGTCATCTCGCGGTAATCCATCTCGTAAACCGAGCTGAGAAAGCGGCCCGACTGCTCCACCGCGCGGGTCATTTCCACGGGATGCTCCGCCAAGTGTTCGCCAAAAACCTTACCAAAAGCCGACTGCATCGCACGGTGCAATTCATTCCCGGGCTCAAAACGGGTCAGCAAAAACCGCACATCATAGAAGGCTTTGGGCAGGGCGATCTTACCCATGGGTAAGCCCCCGAAACCCACCGACAGATCCTCCAGCGCCTCGGACAATTGACCGATAAAGGAGGTGGTCGAATCGTATTCCCAATACCCCGGACCCGACGGCACATAGAGCACATCCGCCGCGAAAACCGCGTTCATCGACTGGTAACCGATCGCAGGCGGGCAGTCGAAAAGGATGAGGTCATAACTGTCGTCCGGTATCTGATCCAAATAGCGTGAGACGGCGGCAAAGAACGACCACTCGGGGTTCAGATGGCGGTACTGCGCAGAGGCGAATTCCACAAAGGCCGCGTTGGCACAGGAGGGCACAATGTCGATTGTCGGCCACGAGGTCGGCTTGATGAAATCGGGGATACGCAGGTCGCCCAGGCCCAGTTCCGTGATCGTCGACGGCAGGCTGCGGCGGGGCAGGGCGGTCCCGCTTTCGGCCCCTGTGGGGCCCGCGTTCATCCGGTCCGTCTCATGGATCAGATCGCGCGCCATGATCCCCCAGACGGTCTGTTCCTCAGAGACATCCGTCAGCCCCATCGAGTGGCTCAGCGTGGCTTGCGGATCAAAGTCCACCAGCAACACGCGGTAGCCGTCCAAGGCCGCCGCATGGGCAAAGTGCAGGGCAACCGTCGACTTGCCAGCGCCGCCCTTGAAGTTGGCAATGGCCGCGCGCACAGCACGCTTACCCGCGGGGCGCTGCGGCATCAGACTGCGCTTGTTGATCTTCAGCTTGCGGCGCAATTCGTTGACCTCGTCCAGCGAGAACCAGCGCTGGCGGCCATCGGGTTCTACCTCTCCGGCGGGCAGGGACGGGTCGGCGGCCAGCTTGCCCCGGAAGGTGGACTGGTTGATCCGGAAGATCAGCTCGGACACCTCCCATGAGGAAAAGCGGCGCAGGGTTTTCTCCATCTCGGGGGAGAAGGTCTGCTGGCGTATCCAGCCTTGAAGCTTGAGAGAACGTGCCTGAAGCGTGCTCAGATCCTCGTGGGTAAACATGGTGGGGCCCTTTCGCGGACGCTATTGCCGATT
>CALAIJ010000049.1 GCA_937923365.1 uncultured Sulfitobacter sp. | reverse complement strand
TTTCTTCTCCGGCCACCAAGTGCGCGCGCCCAAAATCATGCGGGCCTTGGCACTGGAATGGCTATGGCGTGCGCTTCAAAGCCCGCGCCGCATGGTGCCGCGCTATGCCAAGTGCTTTGCGATCCTGCCAGGGTTGGTCGTCAGCGCGCTGCGTCAACGCAAAGGCGCGCGTACGTAGCACGTAGCGGCGTCTGGGGTATTGGCAAAATGAAGCTGGTCCAAAGCGCTATTTGTATTCAATGATGCGTGCATTGCGACCGGAGAGACGCGCCAGATAGAACCCCGCCGCGCCAATCGCTTCGGGAAATTTACCCAAGACCGTGAAGAAGCCCCATAGCAGCCCCCCCTTGCGGGACAGGCGAAGCACTTGCGCGGGGTAGACCAGCAACAACAGCAAGGCCCAAGGGGTGATCACAGCAGCCAGCAAGATGACCAGTGGCAAAGCAGCCCCCCAGAGCAGTGCACGGCGGGTTTCAGCAACCCAGTGATGCTCTGGCGCGGCGCCGTGCAAGGCGGCACCTTCCGCAAAAGCATGGCCTGCACGGCGGCTGCGTTTCCACCATTGCGACAGGCGGGTGATATCCGCGTCGTGCCAGGTCATTTCAGCGTCCAGACGGTGGATCTTCCAGCCCGCCTGGCGCAGGCGCACGCAAAGCTCCGGCTCTTCGCCCGCGATCAACGTCTCGCGGTAGCCGCCCACGTCACGCAAGGCGCGCGTGCGCATCAACGCGTCGCCTCCGCAGGCGCGGGCATCGCCGATGGGCGTGTCCCACTCCGCATCGATCAAGCTGTTGTAGACGCTGGCTTTCGGGTTTTGCTCCCGCCTGCGTCCGCAGACCACCGCCGCGTCGGTGTGCGCATCCAGATAGGCCGTCGCGATCTGCATCCAGCCGTCCCGCAGGATGCAATCACCGTCAAGGAACTGGACATAGGCCACATCTGCGCCCACCTCGGCCAGCCCTGCATTGCGGGCGCGGGCCGCGGTGAACGGCTGGGTCATATCCAGCGCCACTACCTGCGCGCCGCGTGCCTTTGCCGCGGCAACAGAGCCGTCGGAGGAGCCGGAATCGACATAAACCACATGGTCGACCCCTTCTTGCAGCGCCTCAAGGCAGGCGATCAGACGTGCCCCTTCGTTGCGACCGATGACAACGGCGGCGGTGGTCATGGACGCAACTCCTTTAGATGGGCGGCATAGTCCGGCGAGGCCACAAGGAAACCAGCCCGCACCAGCAGCTCCACACGGTTCCAGCGCCGCGCATCAAGCGAGAACAACGACAGATCGCGGCGGTTCGCCATCACTTGCGCGCGGGCGGCGTCCTCTCCGTGATCCACCGCCCCTGTGGCCAGTGTGGCCGCGTCGCGTGCATGAGGATCATTGGCGAACTTGTAGTGTTTGATCACCACGCTCATGTCAGAACAGGTGACGCCCATCGACAGATGCGGATGTGGTGCGGGTGTCACCCCCTGCCCGTTGAAAATCAGCGGGTGCTTGGTCAGGCAACAGGCCTCGTCAAAGACCTTGCCCCGCACACCGCCAAAGCAGAACTGGATATCGGGGGTGGTGGTCACATTGCCTGCCAGCAAGGCCGAGAAAGGGATGTCGGGGCTATGGTAGGCATAGCGGTCCACGGTGCTGATGTCGAAGTAGGCAAAATCCTCAAGCACCTGATCAAAAGGCATGTCGGCCACGTCTTGCAAGGCTGCTTTGGGGAACATCTCGAGCATTTGGCCGATCATGGCCGTGTGCCCTTGGGCGGTCATGTAGGATGTCAGCGCATGGATGCCGTGCGTGGTGCGGCCCGCGAAATCCAGCATCTCGTCCATGTCCACATAAAGACACCAGCGGTCGCGCCCGTACGCATTGGCGGGATAGGCGCGGATCAGATCTTCGTACTCGGCCAGAGGCAGCGTGCTCTGGTCGATCACCGTCCCCGGCTCCGCTTTGATCCGGTCGATTGTGTCATCGGTCGAGCCGTTATCGATGAACACAAAATGGGTGATCCCCATGGCGCGGTAATGGGCAAAGAACGCATCCAGATAATAGCTGCCGTTGCGCACAAGCGCGATCAGGATCACCTCGTCCGGGGCGCTTTGCAGCGCTTGCGGCCCATGCAGGTGCTGGACGGAGGCCGCAAACCGCGCTTGGCGGCGTGCCTCAACAGAGCGGGCCCAAAGGCGGCGCAGGATATGGATCGGGCCCTTCATGGCTGGCCTGATACGTCAGGCGGGGCCATGCGTCCACTACTCTGCGCCTGCACGGCGTTCTTTCCAGCGAAGATAGGCATTTGCGCCCCATGTGGCGAATGGCTGTGGCGGCAGCGGTTTGGGCGCGGGTTCTGCTGCGAAATGCTCTGTAATAGCGCTGGTCTGGCCCAAGGCCGCCTCGGCCGCCGCGATCCCCGTAAGGGTGCCGCGCGCCGTGCCGAGGCCGTTTTGCACACAGGCACTGTAGACCCCACGGTCAATCTCGCGCGCCACAGCCACGCCATTCAGCGTCAGGCACAAATGCCCCGCCCATGCGTGTTGCATCTTTGTGCCGCGCAGCGCTGGAAACCGCTGCGCAAACTTGCGGGCCTGAATGGCCGTCGCACGCGCAATATCGCGGGCAGACACCTGCATATCGGGCCGCACGCTGGCACAGGTGCGCGTGACGATCCGGTTGCCGCCTTGCGCTGTATCGATCCGGCGCATGGTGGTGCCCATCGGATCAGAGGGCGTGACGCCCCAGCGCGCTGCACCCCCCAACGCCTTGAGCCGGTCGGCGTCCAGTTCCGGCGTCATGGAGGCGTAGAGGAACAGCTGAAGGAGTTGCCCCTTCGCGACCCCAAAACTTTCCAAATGACCATTGGTAGCCAGAATGATTTTGGCGGCGCGCAAGGATCCTTTGGGGGTTGCGACAGTCCAGCCTTGGCCATCGCGGGCAAAGGCTGTGACGGGGGTTCGCTCAAAGATCTGGACACCGTCGCGTCGCAATCCTGCGGCCAGTCCCTGCACGTAGCCCGCCGGTTGCAGCATCAATGTGCCCGGCGTGAACAGGCCGGAGGTATAGTGGGGGCTGCCGGTCAATGCCCGCATCTGGGTGGCGTCCAACACCTCGCAAGGCTCTCCCAACGTGGCAAGGTGGCGGGCGTAACTGGCGTTATGGGCATCGCCCTTGGGGCTGGCCGCCCCGTTCACCTTGCCTGCGGGGTCTACGAAGGCCGGATTGATCGCGTAGTCCTCCGCCGCATCGCGCGCAAAGGCAATCGCCTGCCGGTTCAGCGCGCTAAGGGCGGCATCATCCCCTGCCCCTGCATAGTCATCCGAGGCCAGATCATGCGGCAGATCAATCATGAAGCCGGAGTTGCGCCCGGCTGAACCTTCGCCGACGCGCAACGCATCAAGCACGGTGATACGGACAGTCGGGTCCAGTTGCGTCAACCGCCGCGCGGCAGAGAGGCCCGCAAATCCCGCGCCGATGATTGCCACGTCCGCTGTGGCATCCGCTTCCAAGGCGGGTGCCGGGGGGTAAGACCCCAGAACCTCGGCCCATGCCGCGGGGCTGTTGAACGCAGGCGTACGCTTGGCGCGGTACATCAAAGACCCAGACGGGGCTTGAGCGCCTCCAGCCCTGCGATCAGGGCATCATGGGCGCCGGTGTCCTGCATGTGGCTTTTGAGGCTGGCGTTCAGCCCGCCTTCGGTCGCGAGACTTTGCAAAAGCGTGTCAAAATCAGCGCCGCTGGTCTGCATCTGTCGCAGAAAGCCTGCAAAAACCCCTGCGACATAGGCCTCTGCCGCTTGCGGATCACCGGTCTGGTCGGCCAGCCAGGTGCTGCCGGTCTGCATCAGGGCGATGAGCGGCGCGGAGAGCGCCGAGCCTGCAAAATGCGCATTCAATGCGCTCTGGGAGGCAACAGGCAGGATGGTATCCGTCTTCCCGAAGAGCGTCTCAAGAGCGGAGGACGCAGGATAGCAGGGCAGCATGGAGCCGCCGGTGGCCACCGCAGAAAGCGGGATCGTGCAGGCGATATCCGTGGCGGGTGCGCACAAGGCGTGCAGGTCGGTGACAGGCACGTCGACCATGACCGAAATCACCGCCTGACCTGCGCGAAACGGGAGATCAGGCAAGACCTGCCGCGCGACATCCGCCATCAGGCATAAAAACACAGTGTCGCTTTGGGCAACAACCTCAGCGTTTGATGCGACTGTCACACCGGACACCTCATCCGCCAGCAAGGCTGACGTCTTCGCATTGCGGGCAGAGACGAAAATCTCGTGCCCGCGCCCGGCAAGGCCGCGCACCATGGCTGCCGCGATCTCTCCGGTGCCGATGAAACCGACGCGCATCAGCCGACGGCCTCGTCGTCGTCATCCGCCAGATCAAGCCAGATCGTTTTGACCTGCGTGTATTGGTCATGCGCCTGCAGGCCATTGTCGCGCCCGCCAAAACCGGACTGTTTGTAGCCGCCAAACGGCGTGGAAATGTCCCCCTCGCCGTAGCTGTTGATCGTGACGGTACCTGCCCGCAGCATACGCGCCCCGCGCAAGGCCCGCTTGGCATTGGCGGTGAAAAGCGAGGCGCACAGGCCATAGTCGGTGTCGTTTGCCACGGCGATGGCTTGGTCGAAACTGCTGACTTCGATGACCGTGAGGACCGGCCCGAAAATCTCGTCCCGCGCAAGGGTGTGGCTGTTGTCGGGCACCTCCAGCACGGTCGCCTCGACAAAGGCACCGTCCTTGGTGCCGCCACCGAAGGATATGTTAGCTGCGCCTTTCAAATAGCCGGAAACCTTATCAAAATGCACCTTGGACACCATCGCCCCCAACCGCGTTTCGGGGTCAAGCGGATCGCCCAAAGGCCAGTCGCGTGCGTGGGCTTCGATCTTGTCCATCAGCTCCGCCTTGACCGATTTGTGCACGATCAGACGGCTGATGGCGCTGCAATTTTCGCCCATGTTCCAGAACGCGCCGTTCACAATGTGTGCCGCAACGCGGTCGAGGTTTTCGGCGTCGTCCATCACCACGCAAGGGTTCTTGCCACCCATTTCGAGCACGATTTCCTTGGCGTTGCTTTCGGCTGCGTAGCCAAGGAACCGTTTGCCCGTGACCGTGGAGCCGGTGAAGCTGACCATGTCCACATCCATATGCCGCCCCAGAGGTTCGCCCACCTCGGCCCCGCCGCCGGGCAAGACGTTCAACACCCCGCGCGGCAGACCCGCCTCGGACGCGAGTTCAGCCACCCGCAAGGCGGTGAGCGAGGTTTCCTCTGCCGGTTTCACAATGACCGAGCAACCTGACGCAAGAGCGGGACCGATTTTCCACGCCAGCATGAGCAGAGGGAAGTTCCATGGCAGCACAAGGCCCACCACGCCGATGGGTTCACGCACGACCATTGCGATGTGATCATCCGAGGCAGGCGCAACAGAAT
>CALAIJ010000048.1 GCA_937923365.1 uncultured Sulfitobacter sp. | reverse complement strand
GGTGGCATATCTGCAAGCGCGGCGCGGGCTGCACGCAAGGTCATCTCTGCCGTGCGGTAGTTCAAAAGAACCACCAGCAATTTTGGGGCCGCGTCCGCCATCATTCAGCTGCCGTCGCTTGGGACCAATCAGGTGCCCCTTCGTCCAGTGCTGCCGCAATCACTTCGCGCAGTTCCTGCGCCAGAGCGGTCACATTGGGGGCCAGCACCATGGATTCGTGATTGCCCGGCACTTCGACCACCTGCAGGTGCGGCGCGTATTTCCGCCAGTCGTTGTCTTCGAAAACGTATTCCTTTTCGGACGATACCCACTTGCCGCCAGTCACTTTCCAGTGGTGGTCCAGCGCGGGGCGGAACAGGGTCATATCACCCGACCAAGGGGCGGTTTGATAGCGGCCCACGGCAGTGAGGAAAGCATCCTGAATTTTCAGGTTGTTGAACTCGGTTGCCGCCGCTTCCTGCGCAGCGCCACCGCGCCGTTTCTGCATTTCCCATGCCCAGCGGTTCCGTGCCCACTCCAACAAATATCCCGGACCTTTACGGCGCATTTCAGCAAGCTTGATCAGTGCCTTGTCGGGTTTTGTTAACGCAGGCCGTACGGGCAATGGCGTGTCGAGCAAGGCCAGCACGGCCACCTCTTCGCCAGCAGTGCGCAATTGCTGGGCCATCTCGTAGGCGGTGATGCCGCCGCCGGAGTAGCCGGCCAGCAAATACGGGCCCTCAGGCTGGCGGCTGCGGATCTCGGCCAGATAATCGCGGGCTGCGTCGGCCACATCCGTATGCGGCTCCGTATCGCCGATCAGGCCACGCGCCTGTACGCCGTAAACCGCACGCTCGGCACTGAACGGCAGCGCCAGATGGCGCAGGTTCAGCACGTTGCCGAACATGCCCGCCACAATGAAAAGCGGGGCGGCATTGGCGTCGGACTGGTTGAGCGGCACAAGATAGTCGAACTTTTGCGCAGGTGCTGCGGCGGTCCCGTCTGTTGCCGCTGTCTCGCCCGTTTCAGCCACGATAAGCGCCGCGCATTTGGCGATTGTTGGCGCCTCAAACAGCACAGAAATCGGGAATTCCACGCCAAACTCGCGTTTTACGGCCGCAAAAAGGCGCACCGCGATCAGGGAATGGCCGCCCAGATCAAAGAAGCTGTCTTGGGCACCGACGGGGCTGACACCCAGCAGGTTCTCCCAAATCTCGGCAAGGCGCTCCTGGGTCGGGCCTTCGGGCGCGACAAAACCTTCAAGGTCTGTGCGCTCAAAGGACTGTCCGCTTGTTGCTGCCGCAACAATGGGCTGGGCGGCCTGCGCGATCAAACCGTCCAACGGCAGCGAGCTGACCATCACCTGTGGTTTGCCCAAAGCCAGCGCGCGGCGCAGGGCGTCAGGCCCTTCGCTTGCGCGGATACCCTGAGAGACCAGATAGGCCAGCCGCTCTTCTGCGGCAGAGCGGGGTGTATCCGCGCCCTCGGCATCGACATAGCGGACTTCGCGCGCGTCCAGCGGGGCGGGTTTGGCAAAGCCACCCTCCAGCCGCTTCATTGCAAAATTCTCAACCTCGACTAGCACGCGGCCTTTGGCATCGGTCAGGGTCACGTCAAAGCTGGCAAAGCCGTCCTCGGGCGTTGCATCATGCAAGCGCACCCAAGAATGGACATCCGCCGGCAGCGCGCCAAAGACCCGCAGCGCGCTGTAGGACAACGGCACCCAAAGATGCTGTGCGCCGTAGCCGGGCACCAGTTTCATCGCCCAGCCTGTCGCCAGATCCATAAGACCCGCGTGCAGGATATGCCCTTCGGCAAGGTCGCCCTGAACCGCCTCCGGCAAGCGCAAAGCGGCGATGCCCTGCCCGTCACCCAAACGGGTTTCCTGCAAGACGTGCCAACGCGGACCAAAGTCCAGATGCGCCTCTTGCGGGGATTTCAAACGGCTGTCGCGAGCGATTTCAACGCCATCGCAAGCGGCGCGCAAGGCATCCAGATCAAGGGCAGCCGGAGGTTTGCCTGCAAGCGGTGCGATCTGTGCTTGCGCATGCAATTGCCAGCCCGCTTTGCCCGCGTGCATACAGTCAGAGCGCATCTCGACGGCGAAACCGCCGTCTTCCGGCGTCAGTGTCACCTGCATGTCGCGGCTGTCGCCTTCGGCCAGTGGCAAGGCGCGCAGGAAGTACAGATCATGGATCGCAAAGCCGTCCTTGAGGCCCTTCGCATGGGCCGCTTCCGCCAGCAATTCGATGTAGCCCGTGCCCGGCATGACCGCTTGTCCGTCGCTGGTGCGGTGCTGGTCGATCAACCAGTGATCGGTGCCAAGCGGTGCGGTATAGACCGCCGCACCCGTGGAGTCCGCGCCTGCTGTCTTTAGCAAGGCCGCGTCCATTGCACGAGGGGGCAATACATCGCTCGCACCGCCCGACAATGCCGAGGCCGCCATGCCCACGTCAGACCATATGCCCCAGTTCACGGCGGTCACGCGGGTCTTGCCGTGACGACGGGCGGCGGCATAGGCATTCAGCCATGCGTTCGCGGCCACGTAGTCCACCTGCCCCGCTGCACGGGTCGCCGTGGACGTGGAAGAAAACAGCACCAGCATGTCCAGCGCGCCATCGGGCAGCAGTTGGTCCAGAACGCGCAGGCCTTGCACTTTGGGGGCCAGAACGGCGTCAATGCTCGCGTCCGATTTACCCAAAAGCGGGCCATCGTCCAAGGTACCCGCGGCGTGAATAACGCCCGTCAGCGCACCGTGGCGCGTGGTGATATCCGCAAGTGCACGGCGCATCTGCGCAAGGTTGGCCACGTCCGCGGCGACCACATCAATCCGGCCAAGGTCTTCAAGCCGCATGACAGCCTGCATGCGCCGCGCCAAGGCTGCGGGCACGGCATCGCGCTTTATCAGGCCGTTCCACTGGCCCCGTTCTGGCATGGGATCGCGGCTAAGGAGGACAACAGTCGCATCGTGATCGGCGAGAATATCCGCCGCAAGGGTTTGGCCGATACCGCCAAAACCACCCGTAATCAGATAAACACCGCCATCACGGAACGCAGGTGCTGCGGGCGCGGAAAGCGTCGCGGGTTTATACCCCATCTCGAACCGCGCCCCATCACGGTGGGCCGCAATTGTGTTGGCAGGGGCTGCCAGCATGTCGTGCAAAAGCGCCTCGGTGATGTCCGCTTGCGGGGCTGCGGGTTTGGCGAACCAGCCCGCCTTTTCGGGCGCAATGCGCGGCGTGATATCCACCTGAGCGCAAGTGACACCCGGCATTTCGCGGGCAAAGACGCCGATGGGGCCGCTGATCATGGCCTTTTCGGGATGGGGCAAAGGCTCGTCCCGCACGTGCGCGGCCCCGCTGGTGAAGGCCGTGATATGCAGCGCGTCACCGCCTGCTTCGGTCAGGGACTGGGCCAACCACGTGAGGCTCCAGAAGCCTTGCTCCAGATTGCGGTCAAAGGCGCTGGAGCCCGCGCGGGGCGGGGTTTGCTCATCGGTCAGCCAGAAGTGTGCGATCCGGTCGGGCAACGCCCCCGCTTCGGTCAACGCCGCCAACAACTGATCGTATCCTGCGCGGCCTTGCTCGGCTGCGAGGGTGAAGTGATCGGGGTCGATCTGCGCAAAAGCGTCCCCTGCCGTGACGCGCACCACTCGGTGCCCCGCCTCGTGCAACCTTGCTGCCACAGGATCCGACAGCCCCGCCTCATCTGCAAAGATCAGCCACGTCATCGGCGTCAACGCCAGATCATCCAGCACGCCCGCATCCACGTCTGCGAAGGCAGGACGCCAGCTGGGCACTGTGCCCCACCCGGCAATGTCGTCGATGCGGGTCAGCGCGGGTGCGGCCTCGGCCACGGCTGCGGTGCCGGGTTCGATGAAATAGCGGCTGCGCTGGAACTGATAGGCGGGCAAAAGCACGCGATTGCGCCGTGCGTCGCCCCAGATTTGCGCCCAGTCCGCCTCGACTCCGCAGGCCCAGAGGCGACCAATCATGGAAACAAAGTAAACATCATCTGCCACATCCTGATCGGGGTGGCGCAGGGACGAAATGACCTGTGAGGGCGCGACGCCCTCGCTCATTTGTGCGAGCGCGGACAATGCTTTCCCTGGGCCCACTTCGAGGAAGACGCGCTTGCGCGGGGCGCTCAAGGTCGTGATGCAATCGGCGAAATTCACTGTGTTGCGCAACTGGCCGACCCAATAGTCGGGGCTTGTCGCCTCTGCATCCGTGATTATTGCGCCGGACCGGTTGGAGACAAAAGGCATCTGTGGCGCTTGCAGATCAAGCGTAGCG
>CALAIJ010000047.1 GCA_937923365.1 uncultured Sulfitobacter sp. | reverse complement strand
CAGGTGCAATTGCGCGGGCGCATGGATTCTGCGGCCACCCGTGATCTGGCGGACAGCTATGCCAAGGCGCGCTTTGGCTCATCCAACGTCTATACCGCCGCCCGCGTGACAGAGGACCTGCCAAACACCTGGCCCCAGCGGGTCCTGACCGGGCTTGAGGCGCTGTCGAACCTCTCGAACGGCTCCATCACCGTGACCGAAGACCGCCTGTCCGTGACCGGCAACACCGGCAATCAGGATGCCAGCAGCGAAATCGCGACCCTGCTTGCGGGCAAACTGGGCGAAGGCGCTGATTATGACGTCGACGTGACCTACCAGAAAAAGCTGGATCCGGTGCTGGGCATCCCGACCCCTGCGGAATGCGAAGCAGAGATCGGCGAAGTGCTGAAGATTGGTAAAATCAACTTTGAGCCGGGCTCTGCTACTATCGATTCCTCCGCACTTGAAACCATGGACGACATCGCGGAAATTCTGAAACGCTGCGGGGACATCCCACTGGAAATCCAGGGCTACACGGACAGCCAAGGCCGCGAAGCGATGAACCAGGCCCTGTCGCAAAGCCGCGCAGAATCGGTCCTCAACGAGCTGCGCGCGCGACAAGTCCTGACCGCTTCGTTCACCGCGACCGGCTTTGGCGAAGAACGCCCGATTGCGGATAACGACACCGAAGCAGGCCGCGAAGCGAACCGCCGGATCGAATTCCGCCTGCTGCGCCCTGAAACAGTCTCGGATACGGGCGAAACAACGCTGGAATCTGCCGCTGAATCGGGCGATACAGATGGCACCACTTCAGAGAGCAGCGACTGATGAGCAGAACCGAATTTGTCCTCGCCACGGCGATCATCCTCTTTGTGGCTTTCTGCCTTGGATGGTTTGCGAACTGGCTGTTGCACCGCTTTACGCGCGTGGCGGCGGGCGACGTGGCGCAACTCGACAAGATGAGCCAGGAACTGCACGAAGCCGAAGAGACCCGTGATCAGGCAATTACCTACCTGCAACAGCGTGAGGCCGAGCTGACCAACCAGCTGGCCCAGACCGAAGCGGAATTGAGCGCCGCAATGGATGGTCTGCGCGATGCCCGCCACGAGACAGAGCAGTTGCGCGCCCATTACGAGCGCCCCACGGGCTAACCCGCGCCGGATGCCCCGCGCGCAGCACGCAAGGACATCCCTGTGACCCGTCAGCCGATCTCATTCATCGCAACGGACCGGCCCCAAGCGGCGCTGACTTTTTATGGCGATACTCTGGGCCTGACCCTGACGGAGGCCTCTGCCTACGCGCTGGTCTTTCGCGATGGCAGCACGACGCTGCGCGTCCAGATTGTTGAAAACCTCTCGCCCGCAGCCTTCACAGCCCACGGCTGGCAAGTGCGTGACATTGCGTCCGAAATCACTGCGCTAGCCGCCTCAGGCGTAAGCTTCGAGCGGTTTGCGCATCTGGACCAATCGCCGCTTGGCGTGTGGACCACCCCTGATGGCCACCAGATCGCGTGGTTCAAAGACCCCAGCGGTAATATCTTGTCCTTAACTGAATTGGCTGTAACCGAAGACGTTTAAGGCTTCGCTTCCCACCGCGTCAAAGCATCCTCATCCGCGTCCTTGGAGGCGACCCAGTCCGCCCCCTGCGCCGTAATCTCGCGTTTCCAGAACGGTGCGCGGGATTTGAGGTAGTCCATCAAAAATTCCGCCCCCTCGAAGGCATCCTTACGGTGAGGGGCCGCGGTGGCGACCATCATGATCATCTCACCGGGTGTCAGTCTGCCGTAGCGGTGAATGACCAGCACATTTCCCAACGAAAACCGCTTTTTGGCCTCTGCCGCGATCCCCTCCAGCGCCTTGAGGGTCATGCCCGGGTAGTGCTCGATCTCCATGGCCTCCAGCGGCGTCTTTGCCAGATCACGGACGATCCCTGTAAAGGTAACGATGGCACCCATCTTTGTCTCGCCTATGGCAAAAGCGCTTGTCTCGGCGCCCAAATCAAACGGTGCCTCCTGCACGATCACGCGCATCGGTCAGCCCCCTGTCATCGGCGGGAAAAAGGCCACTTCGGTTGCGTTCTCAAGACTTGCGTCGAAATCTGTCAACTCCTGATCGACAGCGACCCGCAACGCACTGAGGTCTTCGAAAGCGACTGCATAGCGCTCCTCGCGCGCCTTTAGTTCTTCGACCAACTCTGCGACGTTCTTCGCCTTGGTTTCTAAGGCTTCTCGAGGCACCCCAATCCGCTCACGGACCCATGCAAAGTACAAAATGTCCATCAGCGCGGCTCCTTGAGGTGCGGCAGAGCCTTCATGAAGTAGTCCACGCCGGTGATGGCTGTAAGCGTCGCGGCCAGCCAAAGCAGCCAAAGGCCTGCTTGCCCGGCCCAGTTCATCCCTGCCAGCTTCCACCAAAGCCCCAGCACATCCTCCTCTCGGCCATCCAGAATGGCAGAGATCATCGCATCATCCATCCCGAACACAGACATTCCAAGGTAATGCTCGAACACGCCTTGGGAGAACAGCACCGCGATGGCAATCATCTGCAACGTGGTTTTCCACTTCGCGAGTTGCGTGACTTTGAGCGTCCCTGCCACATCACCAAGGTACTCACGCAGGCCCGATACGAAAACCTCGCGGAACAAGATCACAGTGGCTGGCAGCACCAACCACGGTGACCAACTGGAAAAGCCGATGATGACCATCAGCGCGATCACCACCATCGCCTTGTCCGCAATCGGGTCCAGCATGGCCCCCAATTTGGTTTCCTGTTTCCACGCCCGCGCAAGATAGCCGTCAAACCAATCGGTGACCGCCGCTGACACAAACAGGATCAAGGCAAACCAGTCTGCATAGGGCCTTGTAAAATATAGAAACATCACAGCAACCATGGGGGCCGCAATAAGACGGGCCAGCGTCAGGATATTTGGCAGGTTCCACTTCATAAACGCACCCTACAATGCGCCCCCGCCAGACAAAAGGACCCTTCTTTTTCTGGCTAGAATATTCCCAGAGCGCGAGACAGCGTCTCGCACCTGATTTTGTGAAGCAAAATCAAAATATCGCGTGCAGGGCCCTTGGCCCTGCCCCTTTTGATCACCCACGCTCATGGAAAAACGCATAGATGGTTTCGGCCAGCGCGTCTGATACCCCGTCTACAGCCTTGAGATCACTTAGATTGGCGCGGCCCACAGCCTTGGCTGAACCGAAATGCGCCAAAAGGGCGCGTTTGCGTCCTGCGCCTACACCTGGCACATCATCCAGCGGCGTGGCCCCGACTGCTTTGGCCCTTTTGGCGCGGTGCGTGCCAATGGCAAAGCGGTGCGCTTCATCCCGTAACCTTTGGACAAAGTACAGAACCGGATCATTGTGCCGCAGAGCCATGGGCCGGGCGCCGGTGCGGTGAAACTCTTCCTTGCCTGCATCACGGTCCACGCCCTTTGCGACGCCAACCATGGGGATGTCCTCGACCCCGTGTTCCCGCATGATCTCGCGCACGGCGGACACCTGCCCTGCCCCGCCGTCGATCAGCAACAGTTCAGGCCAAAGTCCCTGACTGCGATCGGGATCTTCTTTCAGCAGCCGCTTAAAGCGCCGGTGCAGGACTTCTTTCATCATGCCAAAGTCGTCGCCGGGGGTCAGCTCTTCGCCGCGGATGTTAAACTTGCGGTACTGGTTTTTCATCAGCCCGTCCGGACCGGCGACAATCATCGCGCCAACCGCATTCGTGCCCTGGATGTGGCTGTTATCGTAAACTTCAATGCGCGCAGGCGGGGCCGGCAGGTCAAAAGCCTCTGCCAGCCCCCTCAACAACTTGGCTTGTGTGGCCGTCTCGGCCATCTTGCGTGCAAGGCTTTCGCGGGCGTTGCGCAATGCGCCGTCCACAAGCTCGGCTTTTTCACCCCGTTTTGGGACCAACAGTTCGACCTTGCGGCCCAGCTTGCCTGTCAACGCCTCTGCCATCAGATCGGGG
>CALAIJ010000046.1 GCA_937923365.1 uncultured Sulfitobacter sp. | reverse complement strand
AGCGGGCAAGATGCGGCATCAGCCACGCCTGTAACGCGGCGTCCGTGATGGCCCAATTTGTCAAGGTTTCCATCGTGTTGTTCAGCACGATCCAGTCGTCGTGGTGTGCCAGATTGCGCTGCATCACCGCTTGAGCCAGCGCATGTTGGTCCGGCGTCATGTCTGCTTTGAGCAGGTCAAAAAGCACCGCCAGTGTCCACTGCGCCGATGCCTGATCCAGTGGAGCGATCTCGGTCAGGAACCTGTCGAGGTAGGGCACCAACAGATCGTGGCGAAGTGCCTCGATCCGCCGCATGGCGTTCGAGGTTCGCAGGCGCACCACAGGGTCAGGGCTTTGGTAGGTGTTGAACAATTCTTCAAAGCGGTCCGGCTGGGTGCAAACCGCACCCACGACCTCCAACGTGCGCCCCAGCGAATTGGGGTGACCGCCTGCCAGCATGCTTTCAAAGGGTTCGTCACGCTTGGGAATGTGCTGGTCGGTCATAGGCGCTTGTTCCCGCCGCAAAGGACAGATCACAGCGGCCAAAAGAAGAGTGGAGCGGGTAACGAGAATCGAACTCGTAACTAAAGCTTGGGAAGCTGCCGTGATACCTTTTCACCATACCCGCCTGATCTCAGAGATATGATGCCGGTCACAGGGCGTCAAGCCACCATTCGGGGCATCAGGGCTTGCGCGCCGTGAAGATGTTGATCTCTGCCGGGACGCGCAGGCCAGCGGGCGTTTCGTAGGTTTTCAACTCAGCGGCCAGCTTCGCGACAAAGGCGGTACGGGCGGGGCCGTCCGCGTTGTACGCCGCCATAGCGCTTTTGGCAGGGCCTATTTCGCACATGAGTGCGGCCAGATCCTGCGCGGTGCCATGGGGCGTGAGCGCCATCTGCGCCACTTCGGCCGCGCCCTGTTCAAGTCCGGCAGCGGCCAGGATGCCAAGCACCTTGTCCGTGTCACGCATGGAGAACGGCCCCGGCGCGTCAGGGTCGGTTTTCGGCATCGGACCGAAGTGCGCCTTGCTGAGCGCTGCAGGTAAGGTGAAAAACGGGTTCTGGGCAATGCTGCCCCATGTGGCAAAGACCATTTTCCCGCCAGAGGCCAAGCTACCGGCCATGTTGGTGAAGGCCGTAACCGGATCGTCAAAGAACATCATCCCAAAGCGGGACAGGACAAGGTCATAGGCGTCAGGGTCAAAGGCCTGCGTTTGCGCATCGGCAAGGATGAAGTGCACGTTGGGCGCCATTCTGCTGTCAGCGCGGGCAGCGGCAAGCAAGGGGGCAGAAATGTCGATGCCGTCCACAGCGCCGTGCGCGTCAACCAGCGCCGCCACTGCAAAGGTACTGCCGCCTGCACCACAGCCAATGTCGAGCACCCGCGCACCTTGGTGGATGTTTGCATGGGCCAGAACGCTATCCAACACGGGCGCGAAAATCGCATCAACGGCCTGCGAATGGGTGACCCAGATGTCGCCTACAGTATCGCTCCAGAACGCGCGCTGATCGGTATTGGCTGTCATGTCAGTCCATTAGCCCCATGGCTTTTCCCCAATCGCAGTAGCGCCGTGCGCGGCGCGCTTTCTTTTCTGCATCCGTGACAGGCCGTCCGCCCGAGACATCTGCACTGACGCTCGTGCCCTCAACGATCCGGTTCATGAAGCTGAACATCGCACAGACCTTGACCGCATCGAACAATGCGTCCTCGGACCAGCCTGCGGCATAGACCGCCGCCGCATCCTGTTCGGTCATGCGGGCAGGGGTGAGGGTCAGTTTTTTCACGTAGAGCAGCAGGGGTTTCAAGGGCGCATCAATTGGGGCGGTTTCCACATCTTCCAGCAGAGCTGTCAGGATCGCGGGATCAACGCCAAAGGCCGAGGCCGCGTTAATGTGTCTGTCCGTGCAATACTGACAGGCGTTTAGTGCCGAGACATAGCCCGCGACCAGTTCACGGTCGCCCACATGCATCCCGGACGCGTCGCACATCACCACATCGGTCAGCCGCAACAGATCAGGCACAAAGGCCGGAAAGCGTTTCAACACGTCGCCCAGATCAGGCGTGTCGGGCAGGGACGGAAACAGGTTTTTCACAGCAAAGCTCCTTGGCTGGTCTGTGCAGTCTAGCAACAGCGCCGCCTCTGTCACCCCCGACGTCTGCGCCGCCCGCCGCGTGGGGCCCCATCGCCGCCACCGGTGTTGAAGGTCTCTGTCGGCAAGGTCACGATGGAATTGAGGATCGGGAAGGGCTCCACCGCGTTGGGTATGGCCGAGGCATTCACAAAATGCTCCTGAAAGCGCGGTTCGATCGCGGTCTCGATCTTGTGGATTTCGCGCACGGTTTGCTCAATCTCGCCTCGGGCATCGGTGTTCAATAGCGCGATCCGCGCGCCGGTGCCTGCGGCATTGCCCGCTGATGTGACCTTGTCCAGAGGCGCGTCAGGGATCATGCCCAGCACCATCGCGTGCTTGGTCGAGATATGCGCACCAAAGGCACCCGCCAGCACCACGCGGTCCACCTTGTCGACGCCAAACTTGTCCATCAACAGGCGTGCGCCCGAATAGAGTGCCGCTTTGGCCATCTGGATTTCGCGGATGTCGCGGTTGGTCACGGTGATCTTGGGGCCGCCCTGTTCTGTGCCATCATACACCAGATAGGAATTGGTGCGCCCGTCCGCAAAGACCGCAGCAGAGTTGGTCTGGCCCGCCGTGCCGATCAGGCCCGGTGCGTCCACAATGCCATGCATGCGCATCTCTGCCACCATCTCGATGATGCCCGAGCCGCAAATGCCCGTCACACCTGTCGTGGCGATTGCGTCCTGAAATCCGGCGTCATCTGACCACAAGTCACAGCCGATCACTTTGAATCGCGGCATGCGGGTCATCGGGTCGATCTCGACCCGCTCAATGGCGCCGGGGGCGGCGCGTTGACCGCTGGAGATTTGTGCCCCTTCAAAGGCAGGCCCCGTCGGGGAGGAACACGCCAGCACCTTTTCTTTGTTGCCCAGCAGGATCTCCGCGTTGGTGCCCACGTCGACCACCAGCACCAGATCATCCGACTTGTCCGGCGCTTCAGAAAGGGCAACAGCCGCTGCATCCGCCCCCACATGGCCCGCAATGCACGGCAGCATATAGACCCGCGCCGAGGGGTGGATGTTCAGATCCAGGTCATCCGCGCGCAAACGCAGGGCATTTGACGTGGCCAGCGCAAAAGGCGCCTGACCCAGTTCAAACGGATCAATGCCCAGAAACAGGTGGTGCATCACCGGATTGCAGACAAAGACCGCGTCCACGATCAGGTTTTTGTCAATCGCCGCTTCTGTTGCAATCTGGCTGAACAGCCCGTTCATGCCTTCGCGCACGGCGCGGGTCATCTCTTGCGCGCCAGAGGCATTCATCATCGAATAACTCACGCGGCTCATCAGGTCTTCGCCAAAGCGGATTTGCGGGTTCATCACGCCTGATGACGCAACCACTTCGCCGGTGGCCAGATCGCACAGGTGCGCGGCAATCGTGGTGGAGCCCAAGTCCACTGCAACCCCGTAGACAGACCCGTCGTAATATCCGGGCCATATCTGCATGATCCGTGGTCCGACTTCCTTGTCGCCCAAATGCACGGCAACTGTGGCGGTCCACCCGCCTTTGCGCAGGGTGGGCTGCATGCTTTGCAGGATGTGCAAGTCGGCCGCCACGTCTTCCAGTTCCCATTGATCACGCAGGGCCGCACGCAGGCGCTCCAAATCACCTGACGGATCATGCATGTCGGGCTCTGCCACTTCGACATAGAACAACTTGGTAGAGGGCTTGAGCACAATGTCGCGCGCCTCGACCCGCTTGCGCACAACTTGCTTGTGCACCTGGCTTTCGGGGGGCACGTCAATCACCACGTCGCCCTGTACAGCCGCCTGACACCCCAGTCGCCGCCCGTCGATCAATCCGCGTTTGTCTTTGTAGCGCTGCTCGACCTTGTTCCATTCTGAAAGCGCATCGTCCCGCACGGTCACCTTGTGCTTGGCAAACTCGCCGTAGCCGGGCGTGATCTGGCATTTGGAGCAGATGCCGCGACCGCCACAGACCGAATCCAGATCAACCCCCAGCTGCCGCGCCGCCGTCAGAATGGGCGTGCCGACAGGAAAATGCCCGCGCTTGCCCGAAGGCGTGAAAATCACCAGTGGATCGCTGCTCATATCGGTCTTCCTTGATCACAAGTTTTGCGCACCATAGCGCGCCTGCGCCCAAGCGAAAGCCAATCCGCGCCGCTTATTGTCGCAGCCGCGCCATGTTCTTCGATATGGGGCAAAAAGCCCGGCGTGCGGGGCCGCGCGCCAAGGCCCTCACAACTGCGCGCGGGCGTGAAAGATGAAGCCCAGAAAGTTCAGCAGGATTTGTGCCGCCAGGATGGATGTGCTGCCCGTTGGGTCATAATCAGGTGCCACTTCAACCAGATCGATCCCGACAACCTCATGGCGTTCTGCTGCGGCTTGAAGCAGTTCGAGGACTTCGTAGTACAGAAACCCGCCATGGGACGGCGTGCCTGTGCCCGGCGCGATAGACGGGCAAAAGGCGTCAATGTCGATCGTCACATAAAGGCGTGCACCCGTGGGCACATGGGCCAGCACCTCGCGGGTGCCCATTTCGCGGGCCTGCCGGACCGAGATGATGTCTGACCCCATCGCACGTGCATCTGCATAGCCTTCCTTGGCGGTAGAGCTGACATTGCGGATGCCCACTTGCGTCAGGCCCGTGACATAATCCCTCTCCGCCGCGCGGCGCATCGGGTTGCCGTGACCGTGGCGCACGCCGTGGCGTTCATCGACAAAGTCCAGATGGGCGTCGATCTGGAGAATGTGGAAATCGTCCTGTTCGTCAAAGGCGCGGATGCAAGGGATGTTGATCGAATGGTCGCCACCAATGACAACCGGCAAGGCGCCTGCATCCAGAATGGCCCGTACGCCGGCCTCGATATTGGCGTGGCTTTTCTCTGTATCCGTGTGGACGATGTCCGCGTCGCCCAGATCGACGATGTTCACATCACCGGGGAGGTAGGTGGCATCATCCTCGTGGTCATAGGCGCCCGCATGGCCAAAACTGAACAAGGTAGAGGCCTCGCGCACCCCGCGCGGCCCGAACCGCGCCCCCGCACGCCACTGGGTGCCTGCATCAAAAGGTGCGCCCAGGACGCCCACATCGGCGTCCAGCGCAGACCAGTCGGGCTGGTAGGGCCGCTTGCCAAAGGTGGAAATCCCGACAAAGGGCAGGTCCAGCCTGCCTTTTTCGTAACCATGGTCTGACATCATACGCTCCCTTTTGCGCTGACTTTTCAGCAAGCCTGCGCCCTTGGCAAGGGGCCGCCGCAATTGCGCCTTTCCATCCAGTCCAGAGCGTGAGATAGACACGTGCCAAATGAACCCAAACGCGGAGAGCGATAATGGAGATTCGTGAGGCACTCACATTCGATGATGTTCTACTGGTGCCGGGGGCGTCCTCGGTCCTGCCCAGCACGGCGGACACCCGTACTTTCGTGACGCGGTCGATTGGCCTCAACATCCCGCTTCTAAGCTCTGCCATGGACACTGTGACCGAAGGGCGCATGGCCATCGCCATGGCTCAGGCAGGCGGCATGGGCGTTGTGCACCGCAACCTGACCATCGACGAACAGGCTCAGGAAATACGCCGCGTCAAACGGTTCGAAAGCGGTATAGTCTACAACCCCATCACGCTGACCCCGAACCAGACACTGGCCGATGCCAAGGATTTGCAGGAACGCTACAACGTCACCGGGTTTCCTGTGGTAGACGAACAGGGCCGCGTTGTGGGCATTGTCACCAACCGCGACATGCGCTTCGCCTCGGATGATGCCACACCTGTCAGCGTCATGATGTCCTCGGATGATCTGGCGATCCTGCACGAACCAGCCGACCGCGACGAAGCGATCAGCCTGATGAAAGCCCGCCGGATCGAAAAGCTGCTGGTCACCGACGGCGCGGGCAAACTGACGGGGCTTTTGACCCTGAAAGACACCGAACAAGCTGTCCTGAACCCGACGGCCTGCAAGGACGAGCTGGGCCGCCTGCGCGTCGCTGCCGCAACAACCGTGGGTGACGCGGGTTATGAGCGGTCCGAAGCCCTTGTCGATGCGGGCGTCGATATGATCGTCATTGATACGGCCCATGGACATTCCGAAGGGGTGGCCCATGCCGTGACCCGTGCCAAGAAACTCTCGAACGAGGTACAGGTCGTCGCAGGCAACGTGGCCACGGGCGAGGCCACGCGCGCGTTGATCGGCGCAGGCGCGGATGCCGTGAAAGTCGGGATCGGCCCCGGCTCTATCTGTACCACGCGGATGGTGGCAGGTGTGGGCGTGCCGCAACTGACCGCGATCATGGATTGCGCAGCCGCAGCTGGCGACACGCCGGTGATTGCGGACGGCGGCATCAAGTTTTCCGGTGATTTTGCCAAAGCCATTGCGGCAGGCGCGTCTTGCGCCATGGTCGGCTCCATGATTGCGGGCACGGATGAGAGCCCCGGCGAAGTGATCCTGTACCAAGGACGCAGCTTCAAAAGCTATCGCGGCATGGGCTCACTTGGGGCCATGGCGAACGGGTCTGCGGATCGCTATTTCCAGAAAGACGCGGCCTCTGATAAACTGGTGCCGGAAGG
>CALAIJ010000045.1 GCA_937923365.1 uncultured Sulfitobacter sp. | reverse complement strand
GCCGCGCGCCGTTTTTCCCCGCCAGAGGCTGTGGCCACAGGCCGGTCAGGGTCAAACTTGAGCCCCTCGCCCGCACGTTCCACCTTGTACATCTCACCGGGGTCCAACCCGTCCGCAGCAAAGGCGCCAAGGGTCTCGAATCCTGTCAGGTCCGGCTCCTGCTCCATGTAGCCCACGGAAACACCGGGCCCTGCAACCACATCCCCGCGGTCCGCTTCGACCAGACCGGCCATGACCTTCATCAGGGTGGATTTGCCCGATCCATTGCGCCCCACAAGGGCCACACGGTCGCCTGCCTGAACCACCAAAGAGAGGTCGTCAAAGACCGGATCACCGCCAAAAGTCAGCGATATTTCATTGAGTTGTAATAAAGGAGCGCGTGCCATCCCTGCCTGCTATATAAGCCCGTGGATGGGGTCAACGCCCCGCTGCTTCAAATGGCGCAATTGCCCCGCAGGTCGCCTGAAATCTGTTAGACCAGCGCCCGCAGCAGCCGTTTGCGTGCCGCGGGGATCGCGCCGATCTCAAGCCCGGTAAAGACATGCAGCGTGTTCATCTGGTGATCGACCACTGCATGGTCGCTGACCCAGCCGCCCATCATCAGATAGGTGCGCAACAGCGGCGGCATGCCCCGCATGGCGGCCTTGGCATCCGGTTTGCGCCGCAGACGTGCGGCAAAGCGGAACACATCGGGGGCCTTGACCCTTGGCAGCCAGCGTTTGGGGGCCAGATGGCGCGCTTTGAGCATCGCGAACGCGTCCAGATACTGCGCCGTCTCAACCCCTGCAAAGCTGGAGCAGCCAAACAGCATCTGCACCCCGCAGCGGTCGACCACTTCGGTCATTGCCGCCCATGCCAGCCGCAGGATATCGGGATCTGATCGATCGGGATGGACGCAAAAGCGCCCCAGCTCCATCATCAGACCTTCATAGCCCTGAAGCGCGCTTAATTCATAGTATTGCGCGGCATAGCTTTGCGGCAGTTCCGCACCATTGAGCGGCAGCAGACGGTAGCAACAGACAAGTGCGCCGCTGGTACGGTCCTCGATCAGAACATGCAGGGCGCGGGCATCTATGGCATCAATATCAACGCTGTCGGCCAGACCAAAGCACAAAGCCCGCAACCTCTGTGCTGCCGCAACATCGGCGCCACTGGTTGCGGCGCGAACGCGGTAAGCACCTCTTTCCATTGGGGAAAATCTGGCCGCTTTCAGCTTGGCAGCCGATGCGCGGGCCATGGGGCGCTACCCGCCCAGACCTGCCGGATTAAACCGGCCAAGGTTGCCCAGAAGCTGACGGATAAAGCTTTTGTCCGCCACAGGCGACGAGGTCACGCGGCGCTGCAACGGGATTACGCGCCCGTCTTCCAGCCCGAAGCGTTCGATGTTCTGCACCACCCCGCCTTGGGTGAAACTGATGGCCACAACTTCGCGTTCGATCTCTCTTGGTGCCATGGGGCCAATCGTCTTGGTCCGCATGCGCACGTAGTAATAGCCGCTGGTGTTCAACACACCGGCAGAGGTGGGCACGCCCACTTTTGTCGCCACACTTTCGCGGGTGTCAGAGCCGACCTTGATCTCGGCCAGTTGATCCTGCGGAGGGATATATCCGTGGTTCTTGTAGGTCGGTGAACAGGCGCCCAACACGACACATAGGGCCACGCTCTGGATCGTCCGCTTTACAGCCTGACTTTTGATCTGCATCGTGCCGCCCTCTTGCCCTTGGTGTCTTTGGCTTTTAGGGGGACATACACCAACCCATCCCCATGGTTCAAGAAACGAAAGCACGGATCGTCCATGTCACGCAACCCTCCCAGTGCCACCGCGATGCGGGTGGCGGATCTGAATGCATCAGCAAACCACCCGTTTGCCTTGCGCCCGGATGCCAAGGAAATGACGCAGATCGCCACCGAGCTGGGCCTCTCCGCCCTGCGCAAGCTGTCCTTCGAAGGCAAGCTCAGCCCCGAGAACAAGAGCGACTGGCGTTTGACCGCCCGATTGGGAGCCACAGTAGTGCAGCCCTGCGTTGTCACGCTGGAGCCGGTCACGACCCGTATCGACGTGGATGTCACCCGCCTCTTCGCCCGCGGCTTCGAAGACCCTGACGAGCCCGAGATGGAAATGCCCGAAGACGACACCACAGAGGCCTTGGGGGCATGGATCGACCCCGCGCAGGTCATGCGCGAAGCGCTTGTGCTGGCCGTGCCGGACTACCCGCGAAAGGACGACGCGGCATTGGGCACAACGGTTTACACCAAGCCCGGAGAGACCCCGATGACCGACGAAGATGCCCGCCCTTTCGCCGGTTTGGCCGACCTCAAGGCGCAGTTGGAAAAGGGCGACGGCAAGGACTGAAACCATGCCGCGAAATACCTGCTTGCAACAGACAGGTTTCGCAGTATTTTGCCGCCCTTATCCCAATTAAGGTTGGACATTGCGGGGCCGCAGCCCTAAAGCAGCGTCACGCCCTATACGGGACAGATGAAACACCGTCGCGCGCCTTGAGGATAAGGCCCCCTGCGACCCCAACCGAAGAGAGGCGCCCGTCATGGCTGTCCAGCAGAACAAAGTATCCAAGTCGCGCCGCAACAACCGTCGCGCGCACGATTCGCTTACCGCCGCAAACCCCAACGAATGCTCCAACTGTGGTGAGCTGAAGCGCCCCCACCACATCTGCGCATCCTGCGGCCACTACGACGATAACGAAATTGTGGCACTGACAGAAGAAGTGGACCTGGAAGACGACGCGGCATAAGCTGCACGTCAGACCAAACCACTGACACCACAAAGAGGCATGCGCACCGATGACGGCCCCGACCGATCAGACCGACGCGATAGCCTCTGACGCCCTGATAGGGCACACCGTTATTTCGGTAGACGCCATGGGTGGCGATGAAGGCCCCGCAGCAGTTGTTGCGGGGTGTTCTTTGTCTGCAAAGGCCAATCCCGACATTGCCTTTATTCTGCACGGGGATGAGGCGGAGATTGCCCCGCTTGTGGCCAAGCGCCGCGACCTTGAGGGGCGCTGCCGCGTGCATCACACGACCGAGGTTGTCTCGATGGAGGACAAGCCCAGCCAGGTGGTGCGCACAGGCAAAAACACCTCCATGTGGTCGGCAATCGAATCCGTCCGATCGGGCGAGGCTTCCGTGGCAGTGTCATGCGGCAACACCGGCGCGCTGATGGCCATCTCGATGATCCGGCTGCGGAAACTGGCGGGCGTCAATCGCCCTGCCATTGCGGTGCTCTATCCGTCCTCCAACCCGCAAGGGTTCAACGTGATGCTGGACGTTGGCGCTGACATCCGTGCGGATGCGGACGACCTGCTGCGCTATGCGCTGATGGGCATGTCTTACGTGCGCAACGGCATGGGCATCGACCATCCGCGCGTGGGCCTGCTGAACGTCGGCACCGAAGAACACAAGGGCCGCGCGGAGCTGAAAGACGCCTTTGACCTGATTCGCGATCATGCGGAGGATGCGGGCTACGAATTTGTCGGATTCGTCGAAGGGGGCGATATTTCCGGTAACAGTTCGGATGTGATCGTAACGGACGGGTTTACCGGCAACGTGGCGATCAAGACCGGTGAAGGCACCGCCAGCCTGATTGGTACCCGCCTGCGCGAGGCCTTCAAATACTCCCCCCTGTCGCGACTGGCTTCCTTGCTGGCCTATCCGTCCTTGCGGCGTCTGCGTCACCGCATTGACCCGCGCCGCGTGAATGGCGGCGTGTTTCTGGGGCTGAATGGCACGGTGGTGAAGTCCCACGGCTCTGCGGATGCGACGGGCGTCTCTGCCGCGATCAAGCTGGCGGCGCAGCTGTCACAAAACAAGTTCAACGAGAAACTGGCAGCGCGGATGGCCGCGGTTTTGCCGGTCGAGGAAGACAAGACATGAGCCTGCGTGCTGTTGTAACGGGGTGCGGTCACTACCTGCCTGCCCGCGTGGTGGAAAACGCCGAGTTTGAAAAGACACTTGATACGGACGACGCGTGGATCCGCGCCCGCTCTGGCATCGAACGCCGCCATTTCGCCGCCGAGGGCGAGACGACCTCGCAAATGGCGACCGCCGCTGCGCGCGCCGCTTTGGCCCATGCCGGCGTTGACGCAAGCGATGTGGATGCCATCGTTCTGGCCACGTCGACCCCTGATCTGACCTTTCCGTCAGCCGCCACGATGGTGCAGGCGGAATTGGGCATGGAGGGCGGTTTTGCCTTTGATGTACAGGCGGTTTGCGCCGGTTTCGTCTATGCGCTGAGCAATGCAAACGCGCTGATCCTGTCGGGTCAGGCCAAACGTGTGCTGGTCATCGGCGCCGAGACATTCAGCCGGATCATGGATTGGACCGACCGTGGCACCTGCGTGCTGTTTGGCGACGGCGCAGGCGCGCTGCTGCTTGAAGCGCAGACAGGTGACCAAACGTCAGCCGATCGCGGCATTCTGGCGACCGACCTCAACTCTGACGGGCGCTACCGCGATCTTTTGTATGTGGACGGCGGGGTCAGCACCGGCACCACGGGCTATCTGCGCATGCAGGGCAATCAGGTGTTCCGCCACGCGGTTGAAAAGCTCGCCTCGACCGCCACCACAGCCATGGAGCGCGCCGGTGTCACCGGCGAGGACATCGACTGGGTCGTGCCGCATCAGGCCAATATCCGCATTATCCAGGGCACCGCCAAGAAACTGAACCTGCCGATGGACCGCGTGGTGGTCACGGTGCAGGACCACGGTAACACCTCTGCCGCCTCCATTCCGCTGGCCCTGTCGGTGGGTCAGGCGCGCGGCCAGATCAAAAAGGGCGACCTGATTGTTACCGAAGCGATTGGGGGCGGATTGGCATGGGGCGCGGTCGTCCTGCGCTGGTAGGTTTTTCAAACCGGCATTAAAATGCATATTAAACCGTGGGTTGCACGCCAATCTGGTTGACTCTGAATTTTTCCGCGGCCTATGCTGAGTGAAACATGGGGGACGATATGTCAGATAAGACTTTGACGCGGATGGATTTAAGCGAAGCGGTGTTCCGCGAAGTCGGTCTTTCCCGCAATGAGAGTGCGCAATTGGTGGAATCCGTGCTGGACCAGATGTCCGCCGCTTTGGTCAAAGGCGAACAGGTCAAAATCTCGTCTTTCGGGACATTTTCCGTGCGCGACAAGACGGCCCGCGTCGGCCGCAACCCAAAGACGGGCGAAGAAGTGCCGATCAACCCGCGCCGGGTCCTGACCTTCCGGCCTTCGCATCTGATGAAAGACCGCGTCGCGACGGGCAATAAATCCTGAGCTGAAGGACCCAGTCCATGGCAAAATCGCCAGACGCATTCCGTACCATCTCCGAAGTCGCTGACTGGCTGGGCATTCAGGCCCATGTGCTGCGCTTTTGGGAAAGCAAGTTCTCTCAGGTCAAACCCATCAAGCGCGCTGGCGGACGGCGGTATTATCGCCCCACCGACATGCTGCTTTTGGGGGGCATCAAGAAGCTGCTGCATGATGACGGTCTGACCATCAAAGGCGTTCAGAAAATCCTGCGCGAACAGGGGATGAGCCATGTCTCTGACCTTTCAGCGCCCTTGGACGAGGATACTTTGTCCCAGTTGGATGATGTGCCCGCCGCCACGCCTGCGCCGCCCCCCGAAGAAGAGAAAGGCGTCGTGCTCAGCTTTGAGCCGCCTGCCACCGAAACCGAAGACACGCCCCCAGAGGATGCAGATTTGGCCGCTGAGTCCGCCGCGCCTGAGCCGGAGCCAGCTGCCACCGCACCAGTAGAAGCCGCCACCGAAGAAGAGCCTTCCACCCCGGATGAGCCGCCCGCAGAGGCCACGCCTGCGCAAGATGCACCCCAACAAGAGGCCCCCGAGCCACCTGCCGCAGAGCGTGTTGAAGCTGCTGAAGAACAGGACGCCGCGACCGAGGGCACCCCCATGGAAGAGGCACCTGCGCAAGCGGCACCAGAGCCACAGGCCCCAGAGGTTGCTGCTGAAGAAGACGAGACGCCAGAACCCGAGACGCCCGTCAGTGCAGCGCCAGAGCCCGCTGAGACACCAGCGGCTCAAGAGGATGCACAGCCCTCAGACGAGGGTGAAGCAGGTCCTGCCTCAATGGACCCCAGCCCTGAGCCAGAGGCGACAGATGCCACCGCAGCCGAGGATATCTCCGATGCCGCGCCTGTGGATGCGTCCGAAGAAGCCCCATCAGAACCGGCAGCAGACGAGACCGACGGCACAGACTTGAACGCAGAGACAAACGCAGACGCAGACGCAGAGACCTCGGAAGACGCGTCAACGCAAGCGCCCGATGCCGAGGATGAAGCCGCCGCCCTGCCCGCGTTCCTGCGCCGCCCGATGGAGCCGGCCCCGACACCTGTCGCCGCGGACGAGGAAGAGCCCGCGCCAGCGCCCCCGTCGGAGGAACCCGAAGAAGTTTCCGCCGCGCCTACAGCAGTGCCCCCTGCCCCAACACCGCGCATCG
>CALAIJ010000044.1 GCA_937923365.1 uncultured Sulfitobacter sp. | reverse complement strand
GCCGTGTCATGCAGGGTCGGCGTCAGATCGCCCAACGCGTAAAGGGTCATGACAATTCCTCAAATTCGGTTTGCAAGCGGCGCACATGTTCTTGCAGGCGCGGTTGTTGCGCCAGCTTCATGCGTTCGGCCTCGATAATGGTCTTCAGGCGCGTACCGGTTGCGGTCAGGTCGTCATTCACCAGAACATAATCGTAGCTATCCCAATGGCTGATCTCATCCCAGCTTTTCTGCATGCGCTTGTCGATAGTCTCGGCGGCGTCCTTGCCACGGTTGACCAAACGGCGGTGCAGTTCGGCAATCGATGGCGGCAGGATAAAGATCGACAGCGTATGCGCGGACAAAGACGAGGTCCGTATCTGCTGCGCCCCTTGCCAGTCGATGTCAAAGAGCACGTCCTTGCCCGCTTCGATCGCTGTCGCCACAGGCCCGCGCGGGCTGCCGTAGAAATTGCCAAAGACATGGGCGTGCTCCAGCATCTCCCCCTCGGACACGGCCTGTCGAAAGGCGGTTTCGTCGATGAAATGATAGTCCTGGCCGTCCACTTCGCCGTCGCGGGGCGTGCGCGTCGTGGCGGAAACGGAAAACTGCAACGTCGAATCCCACGCCATCAACTGTTTGGCCAGCGTTGATTTGCCCGCCCCCGAAGGCGAGCTGAGGATGACAAGAAGGCCGCGACGGTCAGGGGGTTGGCTGCTCATCGTTCACTCCACATTCTGGACTTGTTCGCGCATCTGGTCGATCACGGCCTTCAAGGCCAATCCGATATTGGTCAGACCGGTGTGCTGGGCTTTGGAACACAAAGTGTTTGCCTCACGGTTAAATTCCTGCATCAGAAAGTCCAGTTTGCGGCCCACAGGGCCACCCTGCCCCAGCAGATCGCGCGCTGCGGTGACATGCGCGCCAAGGCGGTCGATTTCCTCGGTGATGTCGGCCTTGACCGCGATCAGAGCCAATTCTTGCGCCACGCGACCTGCGTCTGCGCCATCTGCATTGTCCATGACCCGTGCCAGATTGCGTTTCAGGGTCGCGGCCATCTCGTCCTTGCGGGCTTCGGCAATTGCGGCAGCCTCGCCCGTCAGATCGGCCACTTCTGCCAACTGCCCTTCAAGCACGCCCGACAACGCAGCCCCTTCATGGTTCCGCATTGCGTTGAAGTCATCAAGCACCGCTGCAAATTCCGCCTGCAAGGTTTTGGACAATGCGGTGGTGTCATCCTCTTGCTGCGATTGCTCAAGCACGCCGCGCATGGTGACAATATCGGTGGCTTTCGACGGGGCAAGCGACACGCCGGCATCCATGGCCCGCGCCTCGATGGCGTGCAGCGCATCCAGCACGACGGCCAGTTGGGTTTCGTTCACCGCAAGGGTGCTACCGCCCTCTTCGCGGGTCAGGCGCAGGTTGCAGGTGATGTTGCCCCGTGCGGTGCCTGCGGCCAGCATCTTGCGCAATCCCGCCTCCAGCCCGTCGATCCAGTCGGGCACACGCAAACGCAAATCCTGCCCCTTGCCATTGACGGCGCGCAATTCCCAGCTCCAGCTGAAGGGCGCCTGCGCGCCATTGGCCGAGGCAAAGCCGGTCATGGATCGGATCGTTTGGGGTGTGCTCATCAGGGGCCTCTTGCGTGCGCGGCGGTGTTGTCCAGAGGAATAGGGTGAAACAGCCCAAAGGGGCAAGCCCTGCCCCGCGCCGGATGTGCCTCCTCAAATTAACCAATTGGGCAGAATTGGGCAGAATTTTGGCAAAATCGTGGGTATTAAGGTTTTGGTAATGATTTCGGCGTGGGGGCGTCGTCGGTGGGTCCGGTTTGTGTGTTTTAGCAAATCGGCCCCACATCCAACGGTTAAAGGTGGCCTTTCATGGACAAAGCTTCTCAGAACGCGCAGAATATCGTTTCAATGTCAGATTACATGCCAGAGACCGGTTACGGTGCGCTTGCCCAGGTAGAAGCCTACTGGGAAGCCTTGCGTGCTGGGCGACTGGTTCCCAAGCGCTCTGAGGTGGACCCACGCGGGATTGAACTGGTGTTGGAGAACGCGTTCATTCTGGAGCGGATCGCCCCCGGAATTGCCCGTCTGCGTGTTGCAGGCAGCCATCTGAACGATTTGATGGGGATGGAAGTGCGCGGCATGCCGCTGACTTCATTCTTTGCCCCCGCCCATCGCCGTACCATTGCCGACACCTTGGAAGAGATGTTCCAGACACCCGCTCGCTGCACGCTGGATTTGACGGCCCCTGCCGCAATCTCGCGGCCCGCGCTGGAAGGACGTCTGATGCTGTTGCCGCTAAAAAGTGATCTGGGGGATGTCAGCCGCGCTTTGGGGTGTCTGGTGGTCAAAGGTGATATTGGTGCAGCCCCTCGGCGCTTTGACGTGGCGCGCCATCAGTTTGACGCGCTGATCCCGGGGGCCGAGCCAACAACCCTGCCAGCACACGCGCCGCGCAAAACGCCTGCGGTGCAGGCACCATCCCAGCGCACAGGCTTTGAAGCGCCCCAGACCACATTTGACGGGGCGGACGCCAAACGCCCGCCCTATCTGCGGCTGATCAAGTCAGAAGACTAAAGGGGCTGTGTCCGGCCGTTTCCGGCCGGACCGCTTGTTACCCGACCGCTTTGGCCGCCTGAGTGGACCGCCGCGCTGACAATTCTTCGGCAACAAGGAAAGCAAGTTCCAGCGACTGGCTGGCGTTCAGGCGCGGATCACACGCCGTGTGGTAGCGATCTGACAGGTCCTCGTCACTGACAGCGCGCACGCCGCCTGTACACTCGGTCACGTCCTGGCCTGTCATCTCGAAGTGAACGCCGCCCGCGACGGTCCCTTCGGCGGCATGTACGCCAAAGAACTCGCGCACTTCGCGCAGAACAGATTCGAAAGGCCGTGTCTTGTAACCAGACGAAGACTTGATCGTGTTGCCGTGCATCGCGTCACAGGTCCAGACGACGTTTGCACCCTCTTCCTTCACCGCACGAATAAGTTTGGGCAGGTGGTCGCCCACAGCGCCTGCGCCGAAACGTGCGATCAGGGTCAGACGCCCCTCTTCATTGTCGGGGTTCAGCTTGGCGATCAGTTTCTTGAGGTCATCCACTTCCATGGAAGGGCCACACTTCAGACCGATCGGGTTGGACACGCCGCGCGCAAACTCGACATGCGCGCCGTCAGGCTGGCGCGTGCGGTCACCGATCCAGATGAAGTGGCCGGAACCGGCAAGCCATTTACCTGTCAGACTGTCCTGACGGCACAGGGCCTCTTCATACTCCAGCAACAGGGATTCGTGGCTGGTGTAGAAATCGACCGTCTGCAGTGTGTGCGCCGTTTGCGCGTTCACGCCGGCTGCGGCCATGAAATCCAGCGTGTCCGAGATGCGGTTGGCAATCTCGCGGTACTTGGCGGCCTTTTCACCATCGGTAAAGCCCAGCGTCCATGCGTGGACCTGATGCACGTCCGCATAACCGCCTGTCGAGAACGCCCGGATCAGGTTGAGCGTGGCTGCAGCCTGCGTATAGGCGCGCAACATCTTGGCGGGGTCCGGTATGCGTGCAGCTTCGGTGAAGGCCAGTTCGTTGATGATGTCACCGCGGTAACTGGGCAATTCCACATCGCCGACGGTTTCCATGTTCGCAGAACGTGGCTTGGCGAATTGTCCAGCCATGCGGCCGACCTTGATCACGGGCACCTTGGCTCCGTGGGTCAGCACGATGGCCATCTGCAACATCACCTTGAACGTGTCGCGGATACCGTCGGAGCTGAATTGCTCAAAGCTCTCGGCGCAATCGCCGCCTTGCAGCAAGAACGCCTCGCCACGGCCAGCGGCGGCCAGTTGTCGCTTCAGGCGCTGCGCCTCTCCGGCAAAAACAAGGACGGGATATCGGGCAAGCTCTGCCTCCACAGCGTTCAGTGCGGCCATGTCGGGATAATCAGGCATCTGGATTCGCGGAAGGTCGCGCCAGCTTGATTTGCTCCAGTTCGTCATTGTCTTCTCTCCGGATTGGGGCGCGTTAGCGCTCTCGTAAGGGGGTGGTATACAAAAACCGGCTGGCTATGGAAAGAACCGATATTCTATCTATTGACCAATCCTTTCACGCGTGACCAAAGTCGGAATCAGGGACTGTTAATCTATGACGCATTAGGGTTCCACCAAAGACCAGTCATGAAAGACGCCCGTATGTCTGATGTGCGCCCAGCCACACGCATCCCGCAAGACCCCGACAAGCCACGCCGGTTTGTCTTTGTTCTGCTCGAAAACTTTACCCTTCTCAGCTTTGCGGCGGCGGTGGAATGTCTGCGCATTGCCAACCGTATGACGGGCAAAACGGCCTATAGCTGGAAAGTCATCGGCGAAGGGGGCGATATGCTGCCCAGTTCCGCAGGGGCGTCCTTTGCGCTGGACGGTGATTTGGAGGAGTTGACACGCGACGACACCATCATGATCTGTGGCGGCATCGACGTGCAGGCGGCCACCACCAAGAAACTGTTGGGCTGGTTGCGCCGCGAGGCCCGCAAGGGCGTGGTCGTGGGCGGGCTGTGCACAGCTGCGTTTTCACTGGCGAAGGCAGGGCTGCTTGAGGGCAAGAAAGCGACGATCCACTGGGAAAATCAGGACAGCTTCTCCGAAGAATTCCAGGAGGTCGATCTGACCAAATCGGTCTTTGTGGTGGACGGCAACCGGCTGACCACGGCAGGCGGTACGTCATCGATTGACCTGATGCTCAAGCTGATTGCGGACGACCACGGCGAGGAGGTCGCCAATGCGGTTGCCGACCAGCTGATCTATTCTTCCATCCGCACCGATCAGGATACTCAGCGTCTGTCCGTGCCCACCCGTATCGGGGTGCGCCACCCCAAGCTGAGCCAGGTCATCCAGATGATGGAAACCAACATCGAAGAGCCGATCAGCCCTTCTGTGCTGGCCAAAGATGTGGGTATGAGCACACGCCAGCTGGAGCGATTGTTCCGGCGCTACCTTAATCGTAGCCCCAAGCGTTATTATATGGAACTGCGCCTGCAAAAAGCGCGTAACCTGCTGATGCAGACGGATATGTCGGTGATCAATGTGGCCCTGGCCTGCGGTTTTGCCTCGCCTTCGCATTTCTCCAAATGCTACCGCGCCCATTACGAGACCACGCCCTACCGCAAGCGCGGCAGCCACGCGGCGCGCCTGTCGATCTGAACTTTGGCCGCGCAGGGTGGTCCGGAGGCCCAACTTACGGGGCCCCGACGCATATGTGGGTGTTTGGTGTCGTAGCGGGAGCGCTTCAGGCATACTATCCCTGCAGGACGCAATCCAACGATCAGAACCGTTCCATGATGGCCTTGCTGCTGGTGTTCAGACGGAAGCTGATCACGACAAAGGCGTCGTCCCTCTGGTGCAAAAGCGCATAGAAGTAGGCATATTGCGCGCCGGTCCAGTAGGCGCGGGCTTCCTGGGAGAACCCACCGCCCAGGTCTTCGCGGCGGAAAACGGTGACCTGTTCGAAAGGGCGTGGCCATGCCCGATTGAGGTCCGCATTGTTTTTGGCCAATTGCTCGGGTGTATATTCGTCGCGCCCGCCCAAGCGAAGAATGAGCGGGACGAAGTCGCGGGTGAAGAAGCTTTTATCAACAAAGGCGGCGTAATCGTCGTAGCTTTGAAAAAAGGAATCCTGCTGTGCATGGGCTGCTGGGGCCATCAGGCACATGCTGAACAAAAATGGGGCGGCAAAGCGCATGAGGGACCTCAAAAATCGGTTGCGATGCGGTAGACGGTACCATTGCCTACTGAAATGAACCAGATTGCGCCATCGGGCGCCTCGACAATGTCCCGCACACGGGCCGTTGCATCGAGCTTGATCTGCCCCACTTCCTCCATCGGATCACCGCGCAGACGGGCGATGTAGTCGAACTTGAGAGAGCCCACAAAAAGGTCGCCTTTCCATTCGGGGAACATCTTGCCCGAATAGACCAGAAGCCCGGAGGGGGCAATGGACGGGTCCCAGTAGAAGGCAGGCTGGACCATGCCGTCTTTGGCGGTACCTTCGCCGATCTTGGCCCCTGAATAATGCCGCCCGTAGGAAATGACAGGCCAGCCGTAATTTGCCCCGCGCCGGATGCGGTTGATCTCGTCGCCGCCCTTGGCCCCGTGTTCCGACGTCCAGAGGTTGCCTTGCAGATCAAGCCCCGCGCCCTGGGGATTGCGA
>CALAIJ010000043.1 GCA_937923365.1 uncultured Sulfitobacter sp. | reverse complement strand
AGTCCTCACCAAAATTCAGCTGGAAGTACTGACTGAAATCCAGGCTGGAATAGATCAGAGAATTCTTGTCGACGTACCGGCAAACATTATTGAAACCGTGCTGGCATCTCCATCAATCACCTTGGTCCGGCGGGCATCGCTTAGTGGCGCAAGGCCAATGCATGGCGAAGTAGCGCAAATATTTGAACTTGTATGGCGGGGAATTTCTCGGTGAACAAGTGAAGCGGCCCCACCTTTTCGAACAGTTTTGCAGCGTTTTCAAACCTGTATCTTGTTAGGCTCAGGACCCTAGTGGCAGCGATGGGCCATAATTCCTTCCTTGGAAAATTGACCCAATTGGCCCCATAGGCGCTGACGTCTGGCAGTTGTATGTGGTCAGTGTTTCAAACGATCTCGTGGTTGCAAATATGTTCTGAAACCTCATCGCCCGCCCTAGTTTGGCACCGGGCCACAGCGTCAAACCAGAAAACGCCAGCCGTCAGGGCGGCTTTTCTTTTTCTCATCACAGCTAGGGCAGGAAACTGCCCGTCATTTCTGCCAGCTGACGTTCGCGGTCGAGGATGTCGTAACGCACCTGAATTTCGGATCGCAGCGCGCGCTGCAATGTGTCGACAAGCGACGCGGCCTCGGTGATCCCGACCGTGCCCGCACGGAATTGATCAGCAAAGTCTTCAAGCCGGGCCTGCGCCTGCTGAGTTAGAAGACCAGTGTCCCGCGCTTGCGATCTGAGCAGTGAAATCTCCTCACGCAATTGCGCCACCTCCCGCTGGGTTTCGGCCACTGTGCGGTCCAGCTCTGCCTCGGCGAGGACCAGATTTTCTTCGGCGAGCCGCAGGTCTGGATTGCCATAAATCGGCAGCGGATTGTTCGTGCGCACTCGGACGCCTATATCGTCGTTCAACACACCGCTTGTCAGATCTGATCCGGCCGTGCCGGAGACCACAATCTGCGGACGCACATTGGTTCGTTCCAGCTCCAACCGGCCACGTTCCAGCTCGCGCGCAGCAACCGCCTCGACAATGCGGGGAGGCAATTGGTCATCCGTTACAACCGGCGAAGGCGGCGTGCCGGCGAGATTGATCTGATCTGCCGCGCGCAACGAAGACAAAGCGACATTGGCGCGTGACCGGGCGATCCGCGCCTCGGTCTGCACTTCGGTCAGCCTCAACTGGAACAGCGTCACCTCGTTGGCCGCACCGACACCGCCCTGTACCCGCGTCCGGGCCAGTTCCAAAAGCTCCGCAATCTGCTGCTGCAGCTCGTCAAACAGGGATTCCGTCTCGCGGTTTTGATGGTAGGACAGGTAGAGCGCAACATCTTCGGAGATCATATCGTTTACGGTATTCAGTATCTCGATCTGGCGGCCAATCGCTTCCGCGTCGTTAAGAAACAGCCGTGCCGGGTAAACACCGCCATCATAAATGACCTGATCAACTGAGATATTGATGCCCGCCCCGTCCTGCGTACTGATCTGCCCGGAGGGGCGGATTTGCGGGAAACGCTGCAACCGGGCTGCAGTCTGTGACAGCTCAAGCTGGCGGCTGTTGTTTTCAAACCGGAACATGACGTCTTCGAGGGCGAATTTCGCGATTGCCGCATAGGGTCTTGCTTGCCTGCTGGATAGTTTTTCAAAATCAGCAGCCTGCTCACCGGTGATGGCCTGACGCATGGGTTCGAGCTGGGGTTCGATCGCACGCGGCTCTTGCGCACAGCCACATATAAGCAGAATGCCGGCTACGGCTCTCCATTCGATCATTTTTACCACCCTCAACAGGCTATGCACCTGATTTTTTTGTTATATAAGTAGCAACAATCACACCTTTAGACGAGGCATTGTCAAAGAAATGCCAATGTCTGTGTCTACAATGCGACTAGTCCAGAGCGTGCTTCACGCGTAAAACAATGATGGAGGGCGCAGGTGACTGTTGAAAGAGCCAACACGGAACCGACCGACAGATCGCTACCGGACCGCCAGCCGGAACAAACGAGCCAGGGCGCACATATCGTAGCCGGATTGATTCGCTATCTTGCTTTGCAAGGAACCAATGTAACGACTGCGCAGTTCATGGCCGGGCTGCCGGTGCAACTTGATGATTTCACACCGGAAAATGCACCGCGCGCCCTTCGCCGCGTCGGCTTTGCCTGCGAGGTGCAGCACCGCAAAACACTTCCCGACGAGGCCCTGCCCGCCTGCGTAGCGACCAAAGACGGCCGCTACCTTGTTGTGATCGAACGCGACGAGACCGGCTATGTCCTGGCCCACCCAACCCTGCCCGAAGCCCGTTGGCGGCGAAGCACGCAGGAGATGAAGGAAGACTATGCGGGTCATTTCATTGCTGCGGCGCCAACTGTGGAAGCACTGGCAGAGCGGCATGACGTGCCGCGCCGCCGGGGTCATTGGTTTTGGGGCCAAATCCTTAAGCACCGCTGGGTCTCCGTCGAAATTCTGGTCGCGACGCTGACCGCGAACGCCCTTGCCGTGGCCGTGTCGCTGTTTGCCTTGCAGGTCTATGATCGTGTGATCCCCAATGCCTCCACGCAGACGCTTTGGGTGTTGGCCGCGGGCGCGGTGATTGCGATCATCTTTGAAGCGATGCTGCGCATCGCCCGAGGACGGTTGATCGACGATATGGGCCGACAGGTCGAAATCGCTGTCAGCGCCGATCTTGTGACCCGCCTGCAAGGCATGCGGATGTCGGCACAAGGCGCCGGCCCCTCGGCGCTCGCGTCGATGATGCGCGAATTCGCCTCCGTGCGGGAATTCTTTACCGCGACCGCAATGGGCTCCATCTCGGATATCCCGTTCGTCGTGATATTTCTGGCTGTAATTTACGCAATCGCAGGCCCGGTGGTCTGGCTGATCGTTGCAGCAATGGCGATTATCATCGTGCTGAGCCTGTTCACGCGCCACACTTTGAGCAAGCTGTCCGAGGATATGCAGGGCATCAACTCAGCCCAGAGCCGGTTGCTGAACGAGATGACCTATGGCTCCGAGACGATCAAGCTGAACCGCGCCGAGAACCGTTTTCAGGCCGCATGGGAAGAAATTTCACTGGTCCAATCAGCCAAAACCCAGCAGCAACGTGCCACATCGGCCATGCTATCCTTCGCCTCGCAGGCGGTCCAACAAGGTGCCTATATCACCGCGGTGATCGCAGGGGTCTATCTGGTCCTGTCCGGTGAGTTCACCGTGGGTGGCATCATCGCAGTCAGCCTGCTGACGACCCGCACCATCGCGCCGATCACGCAACTGTCCGGCGCTATTTCCCGCTGGCAGCAGGTTCGCGTCGCACTTGAAGGCTTGTCGCAAATCGCCACCGCCGCGCAAGAACGCGAACATGGCCGCCAATACGCGCAACGCTCGACCTTCGAGGGGGAGATCACCGTATCTGGCCTGCAATTTCGCTATCCCGAACAACAGGATCTGGCGCTCGACATTCCCAGCTGGGGCGTCAAGCCCGGCGAGGTCGTCGCTGTGCTGGGCCGAAACGGCTCCGGCAAGTCGACATTGCTCAAACTATTGTCTGGGCTCTACGAATTTGAACGCGGCGACATCCGTATAGACGGGCTCGACATTCGCCAGATTGACCCGGCCAACCTGCGCCGCACGCTTGGCGTGCTGACGCAGGATGTGGCCCTGTTTTCCGGCTCTTTGCGCGACAATCTGGTGCTGCGCCCCAATGGGGCAAGCGATGCCGATATCGTCGACGCGCTTGGTTTTTCGGGTTTGCTGCCAATGGTGGAGCGGCACCCGCAGGGCCTCGATATGCAGATCATGGATGGCGGTGCTGGGCTTTCAGTGGGTCAACGCCAATCGCTTGGTTTGGCACGCGTGCATCTGGCTGACCCGCAGGTTGTTCTGCTGGATGAGCCAACCGCGGCAATGGACCAGACGCTGGAGGCCGAAACCATCGAGCGACTGCGCTTCTGGCTGAAGGGGCGGACCTGCATCCTGACCACACACCGGACCGAGATCATCGCGCTTGCTGACCGCGTTGCGGTCATGCAGGGCGGCAAGCTTGCGCTTTATGGTCCGCGTGACGAAATTCTTTCAAAACTGAAAAGGCGCGCCTCATGAAATCAGCACGCGACAGCCGCCGTGGTGGTGCCCGGATCATCTGGCTTTTGACCGCCCTGGTGTTGGTGTTTTTGGGCTGGGCCCACAATGCCCCGCTGGACGAAATTGTGCGTGGGCCGGGCACATTGATACCCTCCAGTAACGCGCAGATTGTTCAAAGCCTTGAAGGCGGCATCCTGGACGAAATCGCCGTTCGCGAGGGCGATGTGGTCGAGCCCGGCCAAACCATCGCTTCGCTGAACAGCACGCGGTATCTGGCAGAGGTACGTGACTTTGAGGGGCAGATCATGGCCATCCGCGCGCAGTTGTTGCGTCTGCGGGCCGAGCTTGCCGAGGCCGACAGCTTCAAACTGCCCGCCACAATATGGGAGGCCGACCCTGAGCTTGCTGCCTCCGAAGAACAGCTTTTTGCTGCGCGTCAGCAAAAATACCGCTCCTCCCTTGCGGCAGCACGAGAGCACCTAAGCCTGCAGGAAGAACAGGTCACCATGATCAATGGCATGGTCTCCCAGAACGCTATGCCTGCGATCGAGCTGTTGAATGCCGAGCAATTGGCCAGCGAGCTTCGCGCGTCCCGAGATACGTTGGAAGCGGATTTTCAATTGGAACGCTCGGAAGACATTTCGCTTCTTTTGGCGGAGCTGGCACGTCTTACGGCCCAGGTAGAACAGAGCCGCGACCAGCTGGCGCGCTCCACCATCGCCTCACCCGTGCGCGGAGTCGTAAACACGTTGCATGTCAGCACAGTGGGCGGCGTGGTCCAGCCCGGTGCGCCGATCTTCGAGATCACGCCTTTGAATGACGAGCTGCTGGTCGAGGCACGGATTGCGCCGAAGGATATCGCGTTCGTTGCCCCCGACATGCCCTCCACCGTCAAGCTATCGGCCTATGACTACACGATCTATGGCAGCCTGCCCGGCAAGGTGGTGCAGATCAGCGCGGACACGTTTGAAGACGAGCAAGCCCAAGACGCCCAGCCCTACTACAAGGTGCTGATCTCGGTCGATACGGCCGAATTCAGCGCTCGCCAGAATGTCGCGGACATCCGCCCCGGCATGCTGGCAGATGCAGAGCTACATGTAGGCGAAAAGACGGTCCTGCAGTATTTGATGAAGCCGCTTTTGAAATCCACCGAGGCGCTGCGGGAGCCCTAGGGTCAAAACCTCCCAGCGCGAGACGGATACTGCTCTGGACAAGGCGTCTGTCGAGCATAAGGTCCGGCATTGTCAGCGCCAGACAACGCAGGGCAGGACAAAATCCGCGGGGCCCCGTCGGGGTTTCGCAACAATTTCCCATTCCAACCGGCCCGGCAGGGCATTACGCGGCAGGGCATTGCGCGGCAGTGTCCCGAAGGCGGCGTTATCCAAGCTTGCCGTAGCTAGCCACGCCTGCGCTGAAATGCCTGGAACTGAGCAAAAGAAAACCCGGCGCTAAGGCCGGGTTCTCTGAGTTTCTATGTCACGGTGATCAGATGACGACCGTCGCGTCCTCGTCAACCAGCAGCGTCGCAACGCCGGAGTCGTAGACCGTGTAGGTCTCGCCCTCGACCGTGCGGGTCAACCCGGTATCGACGAAACCTATCGCGTTGACCGTGTCATCGGCATCGGCCAGCACCAGCAGCTCGTCCGAGGTATCCGACAGGCTGCGCAGATCAAGCGCGTCCAGCGTCAGCGTATTCGCGCTGTCGCCGGTGATGTCGATCCGCTCGACGCCCGTGATGTTGTCATTCGGAACCAGCGTCAGGTCGAGCGTCAGCGGCCCGCCATCGGCCAAGACCAAAGTGTCGCCATCGGCAGCTGTCCCATTGAAGTCAGTGTTGCCTTCCAGCGCGGTGATGTCGGCTTGATCAATGGCCGCCTCTTCTCTGTCTGGCGTGCCGTCACCATCGCTGTCGACGTCGCGGAAAGCCGCAACGGTGTCCACATCCGCATCACCTGTCCCCTCGACCGCATCAATGATGCCGTCATTGTCAGAGTCCAGATCCAACCGGTCTGGCGTGCCGTCATTATCCGTGTCGGAACCGCTCACATCATCCAGTCGGTTTATGATGAGCAAATCGAAGATATTTGTCGGACTTTCCGACGTAGCCGTGATGGTATAGCTCGCCCCGTCTGCCGGGTCAGCAAATGAGAGGATGATGTTACCAAGACCGGCGGCGCCAGAAGTGACCGTGATCGTGCGGTTATCCGCCCCCAGCGTGACCTGATCAGGCTGGAAGGTGCGGAACGTGACAGGATCAATATCAACCGAGTAAACATAGGTGCCAGGTCCAGCGCGCAAGTTATTCTGGAACCTTGCTACATCGGCAAACTCCGAGGTTCCAAGCGCCGTTG
>CALAIJ010000042.1 GCA_937923365.1 uncultured Sulfitobacter sp. | reverse complement strand
GATCATGCAAACGTCGTTTCAAATCCAGACCCATGGCGCTGGCCTTTATGAATTCACCGGCGAGGTAGCCCGTTGGCTTGACCGCCAAGGGGACGGGTTGCTGACGTTGATGGTGCAACATACCTCCGCCTCCCTTCTGGTGCAGGAGAATGCGGATGTGGACGTGCAGCACGACATGCAGGCGTTCTTTGCGCGCCTCGTGCCGCCCTCCACCGATCCGTCGATGGCCTACCTGCGCCATACCTATGAGGGGCCCGACGACATGCCCGCGCATCTCAAAGCGGCAATGATGCCCGTCAGTCTGAGCATTCCGGTGGCCCGCGGGGTTATGGTGCTTGGCACTTGGCAAGGTATCTATCTGTTTGAACACCGCGACGCGCCACACGCCCGCCGTGTAGCCGCGCATTTCAGGGCCGACTAGCCCCGCGCCGCTCGCCTTAGCGTTGCAGCTTTGCACACCATATGTGGGGGTGCATTTCGCCTCTACCCAAAGCATTAGTGTTCGCCTATAACTAGACCCAAGTGGGGACAATGTCCCACAACCCGAGGCAGAAATTCAAAAAAGAAGAAGGGGGAAGCCTATGCGCTGCCCGTTTTGCGGAAACATCGACACGCAGGTCAAAGACAGCCGTCCGGCCGAAGATCACGTCTCCATTCGGCGTCGGCGCTTTTGCCCGGCTTGTGGCGGGCGTTTCACGACCTATGAACGTGTACAACTGCGCGATCTGGTGGTCATCAAGACCTCTGGCAAGCGCGAAGACTTTGACCGCGACAAGCTGGAACGCTCTATCCGCATCTCCATGCAGAAGCGCCCCATTGAGCCTGATCGCATCGATCAGATGATCTCTGGCATCGTGCGGCGGCTGGAAAGCATGGGTGAGACCGACATCGGATCCAAGCAGATCGGCGAGATTGTCATGGAAGCGCTCGCGCGGATCGACACGGTCGCCTATGTGCGTTTTGCCAGTGTTTACAAGAACTTCCAGGCGGCGGATGACTTTGACAAGTTTGTTCAGGAACTCCGTCCCGACGCCGCTCCGGAAGAGTGACCGACAGCCGCTTCATGGCGCTGGCCCTCAGTTTGGGCCGGCGCGGGCAGGGTCGCACCTGGCCCAATCCGGCGGTTGGTTGCGTGATTGTCAACGCGGGCCGCATCGTCGGGCGCGGCTGGACCCAGGATGGTGGCCGCCCGCATGCGGAGACCCAAGCCATCGCGCAAGCCGGTGCCAATGCCGCGGGGGCCACAGCCTATGTCACGCTGGAACCCTGCAGCCACCATGGGCAGACGCCCCCCTGCGCACAGGCGCTGATTGATGCGCAAGTGGCGCGGGTCGTCATCGCAACCGAAGACCCCGATCCGCGTGTCAGCGGGCAGGGGATCGCAATGCTGCACGCCGCTGGCATCGCGGTCACGACAGGTGTGCTGACCGATCAGGCCAATGCCGATCACGCGGGCTTCTTTTTGCGGCAGACCCAAGGTCGCCCGTTTGTCACGCTCAAACTCGCCAGTTCTTTCGACGGCCGTATCGCGACAGGTACGGGGGAAAGCCAGTGGATCACTGGCAGCGACGCGCGCCGGTTGGTGCATGCCATGCGCAGCACCCATGATGCGGTCATGGTGGGCGGTGGCACAGCACGCAAGGACGATCCCAGTCTGACAGTGCGCGATCTGGGCGTCACGCACCAGCCCGCGCGCATTGTTGTCTCGCGCCGCTTGGACCTGCCGCTGATGGGCAAACTGGCGCGTAGTGCTGCAAAAGTTCCGCTTATTCTGTGTCACGGCGCGGATGCAGACCCGACGCTTGTGCGCACTTGGACGGACCTTGGCGCGCAATTGCTGAGCTGCGCCACGCTTCGCGGTCAGCTTGATGCAGTAGATGTGCTGCGCCAGTTGGGCAAACACGGGTTGACCCGCATTTTCTGCGAAGGTGGTGGCGCGCTGGCCGCCTCGCTGATCGAGGCTGACATGGTCGATGAAATCGCGGGCTTCACGGCGGGGCTGGTGATCGGCGCCGAGGGGCTCCCCGCCATCAGCGCCATGGGGCTGTCGCACCTGAAAGACGCGCCGCGCTTCCAGTTGTCCTCAACCCGCCCGGTCGGTGCAGATGCCTTGCATATCTGGACCCGAAGCTAACGCATCTTCTGGTCCAAAATATCCAAATCCCGCCCTTACGACCTGCGCCACAGGTGGCGATAGCCCGCAAGCCGCCCTTGCAGCTTTGACAAGGCCCGATTGGCGGCACTTGGGCGCGGTACGGTGCCGGTGCGCAACCGCTCCACCGTGATTTCGACAGGGCAGGGCAGCCCGCTCATGGGGTCAAAATAGCGCGGATAATCAATCAGTGTGGCATGCACGAGCCCTTCAAGCGTGACCTCTGCGCGCCTGCGTGGGGGCACATCGCCGCGGTCCTCGGTCAGGCCCCAGCCTGCATAGAACGGCGCGCCCAGCGTGACCACGCGTACGCCGCGCACCAGCGCTTCAAAGCCGAGGAGCGATGTCATAGTCCAGACTTCATCCACATGTTCCAGCAGGGCGATGGGATCGGCCCGCTCCACCACTCGGGTTGCAAGCGAGGAGGCGTCCGCCGCCCCGTCACGCAATCCCGCCTCCACATCGGGGTGCGGTTTGTAGAGGATCACGGCATCGGGGTTTGCGGCCCGTGCGGCTTCCAGCAAGGCCTGATTGGTGCAGACATCCCCCGCACCGCGCAGGATGGAGGCATCGTCTTCCACCTGTCCGGGCACGAGGATGCGCTTGCCTTCGGGCAGACCATCCAGATCAGCCTCGCCTGCCAGATTGTACTTGCTTAGCCCCGTGGCACGCAGCGTTTCGATCAGCCGCGCGGCGCGCGCGCTTTGGTCGGGGCGCAATTCTGCACGGGTGGTGATCCACCGCTCCAACCTGCTGGGCGCGCCGGGATCGTAGTAGATGCCCAGATCATCCGCGACCAGCGACAGAGGCGGGATCAACTCCGCCCCCAACCCTTTGGAGCGTAGAAAGCCGTCCTCGACCCGGACCGCGTCCGCATGACCCACCTGCGCCTTGCCTGCCCAGACCATCCAGCGGCGGTCTGATTGGCGCGCGACGGTGGGATCGTCGCTGAAAACAACAGGTTTCACGCTGCCAAAGAACTTTTGTAAGGGGGCGCGTTTCCACATCCGCATCCCCGAAGCGGTCCAGCCGTGGTGATCCTCGCGCCACGCGCGGGTCTGTGCGGCAAAGCCCTCGATGGCGTCCTCAACGGTGCACAGGGCATCGCGGAAAGGATCGTACCAGCGCGGATAGAGGATCATCGCGCCTGCGAACAGTTGCGCCCGGGTCAGTGTGCGCTGGCGTCGTTGCACGGGAAACTCGTCCGCCGTCAGACCCCAGCCTGCGTAGAATGGCTGGCCAAAGACGCGTGGTTTGTGGCCTGCGTAGATCGCCTCGAACCCGATTTGCGAGGACACGGTGTAGACGCCCACCGCCCCCTCGAACAAGGTCCAGGGGCTGATGGGGTCGCTCAACAAAGTGATCCGGTCGTTTGCATCTGCGTCGGTAAAGTATCCTTGCCGGAACCCTTGCGCTGTTTCTGGGTGCGTCTTGATGACGACGGGGCAACCGGGGTGCTCTTCCTGCGCAAAGACCAGCATTTCCAGAAAACGCGCGCGGTCTGCACCCGAGGCGGTCACGCTGGCGTCGCCACGGGTTTGATCAATCACCAGAACATAGCCCGGTGCGGGGGCAGGGACCTGCGGGTCAAAGGCGCTGTATTTGGACAGATGTGCCTCTGCCAGACGTGCTGCTGCGCCGCGTGCACGGTTCAAAAGTGCGGTATCATCAAGGGGATGGCCTGCCAGCAGGTCTTCGAGGTCGGATGGGCCGGAGGGGTCGAAATGCGCACGTTTGTGGTCGACCAATAGGCCCAGAGGTGGCTCACCCGCACGACCGGGGTGAAGGGAACGCAACCATGCGTCTTCGACCCGCACCACAGGTACACCCCGTTTTTCCGCGACGCCAAGGCCACGGTGCGCCGTGGGGGAATTGCCCCAGACCGCTACTGCATCGCTATCCTTGGGCAACCCCAGATGCAGCGAATAGCCCGACAGGTGCAGGATGCGCCGCACACGTGTTTGGGTCAGAAAACCGCCGTTATAAACGAAAAGCCGCCGGGCCTTTTCAGGTCCGGCGACAGGGGTGTCATAGATTTCAGGCCCAAGGCCCATGCGCATTAGCCGCCTGATGCCAAGGTAGACAGACCAGAGGCGGAGCTCGCAGTGCCTGTGATGGCGGAAATGACCTTGTTCCACTGTGTGAATGGCGCTTCGGTCACA
>CALAIJ010000041.1 GCA_937923365.1 uncultured Sulfitobacter sp. | reverse complement strand
CGCGTGAGGATCAAGACATCACCCGCCTGCCCGCCCGCCACCGTGATGGGCATCTGCGCCCGCGTCCCGGTGACCGTAAAACCAACCGTCAGTTCCGCCCCCATGGTGGTATGCCCACCCACGATTTGCCCGCCGGTCTGGTCCAGTACCTGTTGAATGGCCGTGTTGATCTCACCCATGGTGCGTGCCTGCAATGCGGGTGCCATCTGCGGCAATATCAGCGACGTCAGCACGGCCTGTGGTGCTGCGCCCATGGCCCAGACATCCCCCATGGCATGCACAATCGCAATCCGTGCCATGACTGCCGGATCAGCGATGAACCCGCGCAGATGATCGGTGCTAAGCACCTGAAACCCGCCGCCCGCCAGCTTCAACACGGCAGCATCATCCCCCGCTGCGGTGATGACCTCCTGGCTGGCCTGTGGCAGTCGGGCAAGCGCTGCCCGCAGGACCCCGCCTCCGACCTTGGCCCCGCATCCTCCGCAAAGCGGTTTGCCTTCGAGCGCCTCGCGCACGCCCAACGCAACATCGCCCTGCGGTGGGGCGGGCACCATGGCGGGCAGATCACCCAGACGGTCCATAAACGCGCGGTCGATCCGGTCTTTCCAACGCCACAGCAACGCCCCCTTGAAGGGCCTCCCGAACTTTTCGGCCATGGCCGATTTTCCCCCAAGCGAGATCAGCTTGAGGTAATCCTTCTGTGGCCAGAACACCTGCCGCACACCCCCGCTCAATCCGGCCCTGAGGTTGCGATGCAACACGGGTGCGGCGCGCACGGCAAAGACCCCCGCCTTGGGGCGCGGCGCAAACCCCATATGCGCACAATCCCCGACAGCAAAGAGATACGGATCCCCAAGCACGCCCAGATCGGAGCCGACTTCGATAAAACCGTCCTGCAGCGGCAAATCCGTCTGCGCGATCCATGCATGCGGCGTGGCCCCTGCGGCACCGACGCAGAACTGGGCGGGCACGGGCGCTTGCCCTTCGATGACAACCTGCGTCGCCTCAACGCGGCTGATCTGCGCATCACAGCGCACCACGATCCCGAGGGCTGCCATCTCGGCCTCGAGAATGGCGCGTGCCCGCCCGCCAACGCCGGAAATCTGCGGGCCTTTCTCGATGACCGTGACCTGTGCTTGGGTCGCGGCCTCCCGCAGGGCAAATCGCATGGCCATGGCAAGCTCGCATCCTGCAACGCCGCCCCCGATGACGGCAACCTCGGCAGGCTGGTCGCCCGCTCTGACGCGGGCCAGAAACCGGCGCCATCTGGCGGCATAGATATCCAGCGGCTTTGCGGGCACACCGTGTTCTGCAAATCCCTGCATGTCCATCTGCGCAGTAATCCCAACATCGATGGAGGCGATGTCATAGGCGACAGCCCCCCGACCCTCCAACACGATCTGCCGTGCGGCGCGATCAACACCGATTGCACGGTCAACGATCAGCCGTGCACCGGCATGTTGGCACAGTTGCACCAGATCAATCTCAAGGTCATCACGGCTGTAATGCCCGGCGATATATCCGGGCAACATGCCGGTATAGGGCGCGGTGGGCCCGGGGTTGATGACCGTGACCCGCACACCGGGCATGGGGTCCATACCCCAGGCGCGCAACACCAAAGCATGGGCATGCCCGCCCCCGACCAACACCAGATCCTGCGTATAAGGTACCGTGCTCAACACGCACCTCTCCTTTTTCTGGCCATAACATTCCCAGGATGTTTGAAGGACAGCGTCCTTCATCAGGAAAATAAAATCGAATGCGGCGCAGCCGCCCCTTTTGCTGACAGTGCCACGAAAGCACCCCTAATGAAAATCCCGCGACTTGGGGATAACGCGCACATCACGCGGATGTTTACGCGGGCTGACCTGTCCGGGGATGGGATGGGTGGGGTGATCGCCGCGCACAGATGTTGCAGGCACAGCCTCCTCGCTCAACCGGTCCAGCCGCGCGGTGGCGTTCTCCAACCTGTCGGCGACAACGTGAATAACCCGCCCGTCACTTTGCACGCGGCCATGCACGACCAGCAACCGCGCGGACATGATCGTGGCACGGTAGTGCGCGAACAGCTTGGGCCAGATGACCAGATTGGCGACCCCGCCCTCGTCCTCCAGCGTGATGAAACACACCCCCTTGGCGGACCCGGGCTTTTGCCGCACCAGCACCAGCCCTGCCAGCGACACCCGCCGCCCGTGATCCATTGCGGGCAACTGGTCACTACAGGCAAAGCCCTGTGCGCGCAGGCTTGCACGGAAAAACGACAGGGGATGCGCCTTGAGCGAGAGCCGCAGGGTCTGGTAATCTGCAACCACATGCTCGGCCTGCGGCATGGCGGGCAGGGGGACGGTGGCCTCCTCGCCTTCGTCGCGTGCCTCGGCATGGGTGAATATCGGCAGGTCGGGCGCGTCTTTCAGCGCCTGCGCCTGCCACAACGCCTGCCTGCGATCTATGCCCATGGAGCGCATGGCATCCGCCGCGGCCAGCCGCCGCACGGTGCCCCGGTCCAACCCGGCCCGCGCCTTGAGATCCGCCACATCCTCAAACGGCGCATCGCGGGCCTGGACGATGCGATGAGCCGCCTCCGCGCGCATCCCGTCGACCTGCCGCATCCCAAGGCGAAGAGCGAACCCGCCCTGACACGGCGACCCACTTCCGCAGGGCTCCAACGTGCAATCCCAGTCGGAGAAATCCACATCGACCCCGCGCACCTCGACCCCGTGTTCGACCGCATCCCGCACGATCTGCGCGGGCGCATAAAACCCCATGGGCTGGCTGTTGAGCAGCGCACAAGCAAAGGCCGCCGGATAGTGACACTTCATCCACGACGACACATAGACCAGCTTGGCAAAACTGGCGGCATGACTTTCGGGAAAGCCGTACTCTCCAAAGCCCTTGATCTGGTCAAAACAGCGCTGCGCAAAGTCGGGATCATACCCGCGCTCGACCATCCGCCCGACCATCTTTTTCTGCAACGTCTCGATGGTGCCGCGTGACCGGAAGGTGGCCATGGCCTTGCGCAATTCATTGGCCTCCTTGGGGCTGAATTTAGCGGCATCAATGGCGATCTTCATGGCCTGTTCCTGAAAGATGGGCACGCCCAGCGTCCGCCCGAGTATCCTGAGCAATTCGTCCTGCGGATGCTCTGGCCCGGGCGCGGGATAGCTGACCCCCTCCAGCCGCTGCCTGCGCCGCAAGAACGGATGCACCATGTCGCCCTGAATGGGGCCGGGTCGCACGATGGCGACCTCGATCACCAGATCATAGAACACGCGCGGGCGCAGCTTGGGCAGCATCGCCATCTGTGCGCGGCTTTCGACCTGAAACACCCCCAGACTGTCGCCCGCACACAGCATGTCATAGGTGGGCGCATCGTCGGCGGGCACCGTGGCCAGCTCGTAATCCTCTGCATAATGGGCGCGCAGCAGGTCAAAGCATTTGGCAATGCAGGTCAGCATGCCAAGTGCAAGGATATCGACCTTGAAGATGCCCAATGCGTCGATGTCATCCTTGTCCCACTCGATGAAACTGCGGTCTGCCATGGCGCCATTACCGATGGGCACCATCTCTGTCAGGGGCCGCTCGGTCAGGATAAATCCACCCACGTGCTGGCTAAGATGGCGCGGCATGCCGGTCATTTCCTGCGCCAGCCGGATCACGCGTCGCAGGTAGGGATCAGACAGGTCCATGCCCGCTTCCTTGACCCGCTCGTCTGCGACATCCGCTTCGAAAGAGCCCCAGACCGTGCTGGCCAGTTTGCTGGTCACATCCTCGGAGAGCCCCATCGCCTTGCCGACCTCGCGAATGGCGCTGCGCGGGCGGTAATGAATGACCGTCGCGCACAGCCCTGCACGTGCGCGCCCGTATTTGGCATACATATACTGGATGACTTCCTCACGGCGCTCGTGTTCGAAATCGACGTCAATGTCGGGTGGCTCATCGCGTTCCTCGCTCAGAAAACGTTCGAACAACACGTCATGTTCGGCAGGGTCGACGGATGTGATGCCCAGACAGAAACACACCGCTGAATTAGCGGCGGACCCGCGCCCCTGACACAGGATCGGCGGCGACGCCTCCTCTCGTGCAAAGCGCACAATGTCGTTGATGGTCAGAAAGTACCGCGCAATTTTCTTGGAGCGGATCAATGCGAATTCCTTTTCGATGATCGCTCTGATCTCGTCAGACACACCATTGGGATAGCGCCGCTGCGCCCCGATCCATGTCAACCGCTCCAGCTCCTGTTGTGCGCTGCGGCCCTTGGCTTCGATCTCGTGCGGGTACTCGTACTTGAGATCATCCAGCGAGAAGCGGATGCTATCGGCCACCGCCCGTGTAGCGGCGATCGCATGGGGCCATTTGTCAAACAGGCGACACATTTCCATGGGCGGTTTGAGGTACCGCTCCGCATTGGCTTCCAGCTGAAATCCGGCTGTGTCGATGGTGGTGCCCTGTCGGATGCAGGTCATGATGTCCTGCAAAGGCCGTCGCTGCGGCGCATGGTAAAGCACATCATTGGTGGCGAGAATGCCCAGCCCCGCATGCCGCGCAAGGGTATCCAGCCGTCCGATCCGCGCCACGTCATCCCCGCGATAAAGGTAGGCCGCCCCGATGTGGCGCATCCCCGGCAAGGCCCGCAGCAGACGCGGCAGACCGGCCTCGAACACATCCAGATTTTCGGGCGGCATGACAATCAGATGCAGACCCTCAGCATGGGCCTTGAGCATCTCCAGCGTCAGATGCGTCTCGCCCTTTTGCTGCCAGCCGCCATCGATGTCCGCCATCTTGCCCTTGCTCAACAACGTGGACAGACGTGCATAGGCCGCTGCATCCTGCGGATAGGCCAATATCTCGGCGCCGCACATCAACACCAGACGGCTGCCGATCAGCGGGCGGACACATGCCTTTTTGGCCTCCGTATGCACCCGCACCACGCCTGCGAGCGTGTTGTGGTCGGCAATGCCCAGCGCGTCATACCCCTGCATGTTGGCGCTGGCGGTCAGGTCTACCGCATCGGACGCGGCCCGCAGGAACGAAAAACAACTGGCCAGCCCCAGTTCGACAAACGGGCTGGGCGGATGCCACTGAAACAGGTCCTCTTCATCAAGCGTGCGGCGCTTATGTCCTTCCTGTTGGGGCATTCATCGCCTCCACGCGCTTGCAGAGCCATCCTCCGCCTCTTTTTGCCGGAAAATGCCCATGCTGCTCTGCCGCTTGCCGGACAAACCGACCCTGAGGGTGTCTTTGCGCAACGGCTCAACGCTCCCCTGCCCCTGCGCGCGCCGCATCTGGCCCCTCACGCGAATATCCCGTGCAAAAACCACTG
>CALAIJ010000040.1 GCA_937923365.1 uncultured Sulfitobacter sp. | reverse complement strand
TGACCGCTCGGGCCTGCTTTCGGCGGGCACGCTTTTCAACAGCAAATACCGCCTGAAGCTGCCTGAAAGCGCAGATATCGACGGGTTGAAGACAGACGCGCTCGCCCAGTTTGAAAACAGCGGCCTGCGCTGGCGCGATGCACGCAACGGCGCACCGGGCATCGCGGCATTTGTGGACCGCCTGACCGCGTTTCTGATCCTGGTGGGCCTGTCGGGGCTGGCCGTGGGCGGCGTGGGCGTATCTGCCGCCGTGCGGGCCTATCTGTCGCGCAAATCAGAGACCATTGCGACCCTGCGCGCCTTGGGCGCCACCCGTGCGACCATTTTCCAAACCTACTTTATCCAGATCGGCCTGCTCTCGGTCTTGGGCGTCCTGATCGGTGTCACCTTGGGCGCCGCTGCACCGCTGTTATTGGCCCCGCTGATCGAGGCGCGCCTGCCGATACCCACGACCTTCGCGCTCTATCCAGTGCCCCTGCTGGAGGCGGCCCTTTACGGCATCCTGACCGCGCTGATCTTCACCCTCTGGCCCTTGGCCCGCAGCGAAAATGTTCCGGCGGCAACCCTGTTCCGGGATGCATGGTCCGGTGCGCGTCGCCTGCCTGCATGGCGCTACATTATCATAACAGTCCTGCTGATCGGCGCGCTGATCGCTGTGGCTGGCTGGCTGAACGGCTCTTGGTGGTTGACCTTGTGGACCCTTGGCGGCATCGCGGGCGCGCTGCTGCTTTTGGCGCTGACAGCCGTGGCGATCCGCTGGATCGCGCGCCGCACGTCCGGTCTGGCGCGCGGCCGCCCCCGCCTGCGCTGGGCATTGGCGGCCATCGGTGGCACGGGCGAAGGAGCGGGCGCTGTTGTCCTCTCCCTCGGGCTTGGCCTCAGCGTTTTGGCAGCAGTGGGCCAGATCGACGGCAACCTGCGTGCGGCGATCACCGGAAACCTGCCGGAGATCGCGCCGTCCTACTTTTTTGTGGATATCCAGAAAGACCAGATGGACGGCTACACCGCCCGTCTGGACGGGGACGCTGGTGTATCCCGCATCGACAGCGCTCCGATGCTGCGCGGTGTAATCACTCAGATCAACGGACGACCTGCCCGCGATGTGGCGGGCGACCATTGGGTCTTGCAGGGTGATCGCGGCGTGACCTACGCCGCCACCCCGACAGAGCGTACACGCCTGACCGCAGGCGACTGGTGGGCACCGGATTATTCAGGCCCCCCTCTGATCAGCTTCGCCTCTGAAGAGGCCGAGGAAATGAACCTGTCACTGGGCGACAGCGTGACAGTGAACATTCTGGGCCGCGATATCACAGGTACCATCGCCAGCTTTCAGGAAGTGGACTATTCAGGCGCCGCCCTGGGTTTTATCCTGACGATGAACCCAGCGGCTCTGGCGGGTGCACCCCACAGTTTCATCTCGACCGTCTATGCGGATGAGGCATCCGAAACCGCGATCCTGCGCGATCTGGCGTCGGCCTACCCGAACATCACGGCAATCCGCGTCCGCGATGCGATTGACCGCGTGGCGGGCATCCTTTCGGGGTTGGCGGCAGCGGTGTCCTACGGCGCGCTGGCAACCCTTCTTACGGGCTTTCTGGTGCTGATCGGTGCCGCGGCGGCAGGTGCTGATGCCCGCACATTTGAGGCCGCGATGCTGAAAACACTGGGCGCGTCCCGTGCAATGATCGCCGCCAGCTTTATCCTGCGCGCTGCCCTTTTGGGGCTCTGTGCGGGGGCCGTGGCGCTGCTGGCGGGGACGCTGGCGGGCTGGGCCGTCAGCACCTATGTGATGGAAACGCCATTTGCGATCATCTGGCCCTCGGCCCTTGCGACGCTTGCAGGCGGCATTGCGGCAAGCGTGCTTGCCAGCCTTGGCTTTGCCCTGCGCGCGTTGAACGCCCGACCTGCATCCGTGCTGCGCGCGCGCGAATAGTCCCCTTGAATGACCCTGCCCCCTGCCGCACACAACCCTCAACTCCAAAGAGGAAATGACGATGTCTGATGAAACGCCCGAAAGCTCCGAAACCCTGCCAGCACCTGTGCCACCCGCGCTCAGCCACGCGCAGCAACGCGCCGTGATCAACGTGGTGCGCCGCGCCGCCAAATCCGAAATTCTCCCCCGTTTCCGGCAGTTGAGCAGCGCGGATATCCGCACCAAGACGCGCGCGGACGATCTGGTCACGGATGCGGATACCTCTGCCGAGGCGATGATCACCCGCGCGCTGCAAATTGCCTTCCCTTCTGCCCTTGTGGTGGGCGAGGAAGCGGTCTCCGCCAAGCCGGAATTGCTGGAGGGCATCGCGGACGCGCAACTGGCCTTCCACATTGATCCGGTGGACGGCACATGGAACTTCGCGCACGGGCTGGCAGTCTTTGGTGTGATCATTGCGGCAACCCGTTTTGGCAAGCCGGTGTTCGGCCTGATCTATGACCCCGTCGCAGACGATTGGGCCATCGCGGGCGAAGATACCCCCGCCGAGCTGCAGCGCCCCTTTGGCGCGCAAAATGTCCTCAAGGCCTCCATGGGAAAACCGCTGGAGGAAATGTCGGGCTACATCGCGCTGCCCCATTTCGATCCGGCCCATCAGGCGCAACTGGCTGCAACCTTGCCGAGTTTTGCGCGCACAGGTTCCTTGCGCTGCTCTGCACATGAATACCGCATGGTCGCCCAAGGCCACACGGACTTTCTGCTGACGGCAATGCTGCATCCTTGGGACCACGCGGCGGGTGCACTGATCTGTGCAAACGCGGGCTGCCATGTGGAGATGCTGGACGGCGGCGATTACACAGCCAGCCGGCACACAGGCCATTTGCTGGTTGCCCCCGATCGCACCACCTGGAACCGCCTGCAACGTGTGTTCGGCTTCCTTGTGGACACGCCACCCAACGACTAACCGGTCAGGACATCCTGGGTTGGTGCGCCCTGAAGTCCGTCCCCAGGGACCCAAGCAGCGCCTTCAATGTCGCACCTGGTAAGGTGGGCATCCTGACCACCATTCCGCTGGCCGTTCACTCGGCGGCTTCGGCGTAGTCCTCCATAGGTGGACAGGTGCAAATCAGGTTCCTGTCGCCGTGAACGTTGTCGACACGGTTTACCGGTGGCCAGTACTTGTCAACGCGGAACGCACCGGGCGGGAAGCATCCTTGCTCGCGGCTGTAGGGCCTGTCGCCCCAGCTCATCACCAGATCCTCGACCGTATGCGGCGCGTTCTTGAGCGGGTTGTTCTCCCGCTCCATCCGGCCTTCCTCGATGTCGCGTATCTCCTGCCGGATCGCGAGCATGGCATCACAGAAACGGTCCAACTCGGCTTTGGTCTCCGATTCCGTTGGCTCGACCATCAGCGTGCCTGCAACAGGGAATGACATGGTGGGCGCGTGGAACCCGCAGTCAATCAACCGCTTGGCAACGTCGTCGACCGTCACACCGGCAGAGGCCTCGAAAGGCCGGATATCAAAGATACATTCGTGTGCGACGCGCCCCGTGGGGCCACGATAAAGCACGTCGAATGCGCCCTCCAGCCGCTTGGCGATATAGTTGGCCCCAAGAATCGCAACCCGCGTGGCCTGCGTCAGGCCCTCGCCGCCCATCATCAGGCAATAGGACCATGAAATAGGCAACAGTGATGGCGACCCGTAAGGCGCCGCCGACACTGCCGCCCCGCCCTCGTTGGGTGACCCGGGCAGATGCGGCACCAGATGCGCTTTGACGCCGATCGGCCCCATGCCGGGACCGCCCCCGCCGTGCGGAATGCAGAACGTCTTGTGCAGGTTAAGGTGGCTGACGTCGCCGCCGATATCACCTGGGCGGCTGAGCCCGACCATGGCGTTCATATTGGCGCCGTCGATATAGACCTGCCCGCCGTGATTATGCACGATTTCCGTGACATCAATGACGGTCTCTTCGAACACCCCGTGGGTGGACGGATAGGTGATCATGCAGGCGGCAAGGTTGGCACTGTGCTCTTGCGCCTTGGCGCGGAAATCCTCGACATCGATATCGCCGTTCTCTGCGGATTTGACGACAACGACCTTCCAGCCGACCATCTGCGCAGAGGCGGGATTGGTGCCATGCGCGGACATGGGGATCAGGCAGATATTGCGGTGATCCTCGCCGTTGGCGCGGTGGTATCCGGCAATGCTCAGCAATCCCGCGTATTCGCCCTGTGCACCTGAATTGGGCTGCATGGAGATGGCATCATATCCGGTAATATCGCACAGCTTGGCGCTGAGATCGTCGATCATTTCCTTGTAGCCCAAGGCCTGATCGGCAGGCACAAACGGGTGGATCAGACTGAACTCCCGCCAGCTGACAGGCATCATCTCGGCTGCTGAGTTCAGCTTCATTGTGCAAGATCCCAGCGGGATCATCGCACGGTCCAGCGCCAGATCACGGTCCGCCAGACGCCGCATGTAGCGCATCATTTCCGTCTCGGCGCGGTTCATGTGAAAGATGGGGTGCGTGAGGTAATCGCTGGTGCGGATCATCTTCTCGGGCATCTGGTAGTGTGGCGTGTAGTCTTTGTCCTCTCGGGTGATCCCGAAGGCGCGCCAGACAGCTTCGATGGTGGCTGGCTTGGTCCGCTCGTCCAGCGTGATGCCGATGCGCGTATCGCCCACGGCACGCAGGTTGATGCCTTCGTCCACGGCTGATTTCATGACCGCTGACTGCAACGGCCCAACCTCAACAGTGATCGTGTCGAAGTAGACGGCGGGCCGCACTTCGAACCCTGCCATGCGCAGGCCTTCGGCCAGCCGGACGGTCTTGCGGTGGATACGCTGCGCAATCGCCTTGAGCCCTTCGGGCCCGTGGAACACAGCGTACATCGACGCCATCACTGCCAGCAGCGCCTGCGCAGTGCAGACATTGGACGTGGCTTTCTCGCGACGGATATGCTGCTCGCGGGTTTGCAGGCTTAGACGGTAAGCGCGGTTGCCGTGCGCATCAATGGACACGCCGACAATACGCCCGGGCATCGCCCGCTTCATCGCGTCACGGCAGGACATATAGGCCGCATGGGGCCCGCCGTAGCCTTCGGGCACCCCGAACCGTTGGGTGGAGCCGACAGCGATATCCGCCCCCATGGCGCCCGGCTCCTTGAGCAAAGTCAACGATAGCGGATCGGCTGAAACGATGCCCACGCCCTTGTGTTCATGCAAGGCAGTCATCTGGTCGGTGAAATCGCGCACATGGCCGTGGGTGCCGGGATACTGGAAGATCGCACCAAAGACCGCTTGGGCGTCCAGTGATGCGGGGTCCCCGATGATGATCTCGATCCCCAAGGGTGCTGCACGTGTCTGCATGACAGCGATGTTTTGCGGATGACAATTCTCATCGACAAAAAACGCGGTGGCTTTGGATTTGGATACCCGCTGGGCCATGGTCATCGCTTCGGCGCAGGCCGTGGCCTCGTCCAGCAAGGACGCATTGGCAACCTCAAGCCCTGTAAGGTCAGAGATCATCGTCTGGAAGTTCAGCAGTGCTTCGAGACGTCCTTGGCTGATCTCGGGCTGGTAGGGCGTGTAGGCTGTGTACCATGCTGGGTTCTCAAGAATGTTGCGCTGGATGGCGGGCGGCGTAACCGTACCGTGATAGCCTTGACCGATAAGGCTGGTCAGCACCTTGTTCTTGGACGCGGTCTTGCGCAGATGCTCCAGTACCTCACGCTCTGACTTGGCCCGCCCGAAATCCAAGGGTTCCTTGGCACGGATGGCTGCGGGCACAGTGTCGTCGATAAGGTCGGCCAGTGATTTGGCCCCGACCACCTTGATCATGTCGGAAATCTCGGCAGGTGACGGGCCGATATGCCTGCGGTTGGCAAAATCATACGGCAAATAATCAGTTGGCTTGAACGTCATGTCTTTTCCCCTTCACGGCCCACCGTCGCCCCCCAAGCACCGCCCGAGGGACACGCCACGCCCATCCTTTTTCTGGCCTTAACTCTTCCCCGCCGGAGGCATCCTGCCGCCAGCCACGGGGCCTTACCCGATGAACTTCTGGTAGCCGGCCTCATCCATGAATTCGTCCATCTGGCTGGGGTCAGAGACCTTCATCTTGAAGAACCACGCCTCCCCCTGTGGATCGTCATTGACCATGCCGGGGTTGTCGGTCAGCGCTGAATTCACTTCCGTAATTTCGCCATCAACGGGGGCAAGGATATCGGACGCAGCTTTGACACTTTCAATCACGACCACTTCGTCATCTTTGCTGACAGTGGTGCCCTCGTCGGGCAGTTCGACAAAGACAACATCGCCCAACTGCTCTGCGGCGTGGATCGTGATGCCGACAACCATTTCGCCGTCTTCCTCGCGCAGCCATTCGTGTTCTTCGGTGAATTTCATTTTGGTCTCTCCTGTTGGATTATCTTTTGAAGTTTGCCGCGACAAAGGGCAGCTTTGCAACGCTCAGCGGCATTCTTTTGCCCCTGACCTCACCCCAAAGCGCGGTGTCGACCAGCGCGTGAGGACGTGTGACATAGCCCATCGCAACAGGCCCCCCGACCGTTGGCCCGAACCCGCCAGAGGTCACGACGCCCACGCGCATGCCCCCCTCGGCTGCATCGAAAATCTCGACGCCTTCGCGCATGGGTGCGCGGCCTTCGGGTTTCAGGCCGACCCGCTTGCGCGCAGGGCCTTCCGCGAGACCGCGCAGAACGACGTCCGCGCCTGGAAAGCCGCCTGCGCGCGCACCATCGGTGCGCCGGACTTTCTGGATCGCCCAAGATAGCGCCGCTTCGACAGGGGTGATGTTGGCATCCATATCGTGCCCGTAAAGGCACAAACCCGCTTCCAGCCGCAGCGAATCCCGCGCACCCAGACCGATGGCCTCAACGGCCTCATGCGCCAGCAAGGCGCGCACCAGAGTCTCCGCATGATCGTCTGCGACAGAAATCTCAAACCCGTCCTCGCCCGTGTAGCCTGACCGCGACGCCCAGACGTCGATGCCGCCCAGCGTCAGGTCGACCACATCCATGAATGCCATATCGTTGGCGCGCGCATCCATTGCGGCGATAATTGCCCCTGCGGCAGGTCCCTGCACCGCGATGAGCGCTCTATCGGCGATCTCCGTCACTTGGATTTCGGGCTCCAGCGAAGAGCGCATCCGCGCGATATCCGCCTCTTTGCAGGCGGCGTTGACCACAGCGAACAAATCATCGCCACGCCGCGCAAACATCAGATCATCTTCGATCCCGCCCGCATCATTGGTGAAAAATCCATAGCGCTGGCGTGCATCCTCAAGCCCCAGAACATCCTGCGGTACAAGGCTCTCGAACGACCGCGCCACATGTTCCCAGCTTTCGCCGGACAGGATGACCTGACCCATATGGCTGACGTCGAACAGACCTGCAGCGGCCCGCGTATGCAGGTGTTCCTTCATGACACCCAGCGGATATTGCACTGGCATTGAATAGCCCGCGAACGGCACCATCTTGGCGCCCAGCTCGGTGTGCAGTTCGTATAGCGGCGTTTGTTTCAGATCGCTCATGGCGGCCCCCGTTTATCCCTGAACCGGAAGGCCTGTAACGACATCCGGCACCACAGCGCCGCGATATGCGACACATGATGCCCCCTCTGTCCTTTCGCCTGAGATCGTTATCCCTTCGGCGGCCCGTGATGGGGCACTCTCCAGAGTTCTGTCCTTGTGCGTACGGTCCTTGTGGCCTGAGAGTTTCCGGGGCGGTTGCTCCTTCGGCATCAGCTTGGCGCTGATTCTCCCATACGCGTGCCCCTTTGGTATGCGCTTGCATACCGCGCCGTCAACATGCTTTCTAAGCGCTATGGAACCCTATTTCTTCGGCTATGGCAGCCTCGTGAACACCGCGACCCATGACTACCCCGATACGCGTCCTGCCCAGCTTGCAGGCTGGCGGCGGGCCTGGGTGAAAACCGATGCGCGGGATGTGGTGTTCCTCAGCGTGGTGCAGGACCCAAGCGTGACAATCGACGGATTGATCGCCGCAGTCCCGCGCGCGGATTGGGCGGCACTTGACGCGCGCGAACACGGATATGAAAGGATCAGTTCGGGGGGCTCTGTGACCCATGACCTGACCCCTGCACCGGATATGGCCCATTATGCCGTACCAGAGACCCAGACGACCCAGCAAGGCGACCACCGCATCATCCTGAGCTATCTTGACGTGGTGGTCCAAGGTTTCCTGAAGGTCTATGGCGCGGCTGGCGTGGCGCGCTTTTTCGACACGACATCAGGCTGGGACACCCCTGTCCTGAATGACCGTGCGGCGCCCCGATATCCCCGTGCCCAAGTGCTAAGCCATCTTGAAATGGCCCTTGTAGATCAGCACCTTGCTCTGCGCGGCGCGACGGTGGTTTCGCCTTAACCTTTGGCCTTGATGACCTGTAGCAACGGCATCAGCGCGGCCATCTCGGGGCCGTGTTCCTGACCTGTCAGCGCCAGACGCAATGGCCGGAACAGCCCGCGCCCTTTGCGGCCTGTGGCTTCCTTGACCGCGGCTGTCCATGCGCCCCAGGTGCTTTCGTCAAAAGGCATATCGGGCAGCAGGTCCATGGCCTGCGCGATGAAGGCTGTATCATCCTCTTCAATGATCGGCTCTGCGCCGTCACGGCACAAGGCCCACCAGCTTTCAAGGTCGCCCAAGGTCTGGATGTTCTCGCGCGCGACGCCCCAGAACTGCGGGCCGATGGCCTCTGGCACGCCCAGACCTGTGATGCGGTCGGCCACGTCCTCATACGGCAGCTGTGACAAGTAGCGCCCCGTCAGCGGGAACAGATCGGCCACATCGAACTTGGTTGGAGCCGAGCCGAAGTGATCAATATCGAACCCTTCGATCAAGGTGGCCATATCGTTGCGCAATTCAACGGGGTCGGATGACCCCAGTCGTGCCATGAGGCTGAGCAATGCAAAAGGCTCGATGCCCTGTGCGCGCAGATCGCGCAGCGCCAGCGTGCCGAGACGTTTGGAGAGTGCTTCGCCTTGCGGGCCGGTCAGCAGCGAGTGGTGGGCAAAGCTGGGATGGTCGTGGCCCAACGCCTTCATAATCTGGATTTGCGTGGCCGTGTTGGTGACGTGATCGGACCCGCGTACCACATGGGTGACGCCCATCTCGGTGTCGTCTACAACCGAAGCCAGCGTATAGAGGATCTGCCCGTCGCCGCGGATCAGCACAGGGTCGGACACGGACGCCGCATCAATGGAGATGTCGCCCAGAATGCCGTCCGCCCATTCGATCCGCGCGTGGTCCAGCTTGAACCGCCAGACACCGTCGCCACGCGCGCTCCGCAAGGCAGTTTTTTCATCGTCGCTCAGGCTGAGGGCTGCACGGTCATAGACCGGCGGCTTACCCATGTTCAGCTGCTTTTTGCGCTTAAGGTCCAGCTCGGTGGGCGTCTCGAACGCTTCGTAGAAGCGGCCGTTCTCGCGCAGCGCATCTGCGGCGGCGTGATATTGGTCCAGCCGCTCTGACTGCCGCTCGACGCGGTCCCAATGCAGGCCCAGCCACTCGAGGTCCTGCTTGATGCCGTCGACGTATTCTTCCTTGGAGCGCTCGGGGTCCGTATCGTCGATACGCAAGATAAACGTGCCCCCCGCCTTGCGCGCAATGAGGTAGTTCATCAACGCGGTACGCAGGTTGCCCACGTGGATAAAACCGGTGGGCGACGGGGCAAAACGGGTGGTGGTCTGGCTGGACATAAAGGCGCTCCTATGGTGGCGATGCTCTGTCACAGAGGGCCTGTGTTGTCCAGCGCAGGCGGCCCGTTTGCGGCCTTGCACGGATATTTGCACCTTGGGCTGAAACCATTGTTTACAGGTCTGCGCCGACGGCGCCTGTACCAATCGAAAACCCCGCAAAGATTGACATTTTGGCGCAAAACCCAAGAATACTGGGGTTTTCAGTATCAGTTGAACATAGATTTTTTCGCCATTTTATTGAGGAAAAATGCAATGCAACCAATCGATGACCTTGACCTGTTCCGTGACAAGACCCGATTTGCCGAGTTCTTTCACGGTGTCAAAATCGTCTCCGTGATTGATCGATCCAACGTCTTACCCGTTGTTTCGTCCTACCACGAAAAGGATCCGACAGTTTCCGGCCCTTCCATGATGGTCGCCCCAAAACGGCTGTCCAAGAACATGCTGTACATCACCAAAATCTACTGGGAACGGGTCGAAAGCGTGACGATCCCCTGCAACGGCACGCCGCGCGAAATTGGCAAGTCCTATGCCTACGGATACGTGTCTACGCTCTCGGCGTCCTCGACAAGTGAACTGCAATCAGCTTTGGGCGTTTTCGGATTGAAGTCAGTGACAGGCAAGATCAGCGCCACTGTGGGATATTCAGTCACATCTTCCGTGCTGCAGACCAAAGACAAAAAGATCATCGCGCAGCCCCCCAAGACAGGCACAACGCAATACGAAATCTGGGTGCCTGTTGTGGAAACCCATATCTTCAAAGAGCGTCTGTACAACACGACAAAGCCACACCCGCCGCATATTATCAAAGTGCGGATCAATCACGAACATCAGGTGACGCACACAAGACCCGAACCGAAATGTGGCCCTGCCGAAGGTGCGGGCCAACGCAAGATCGAGCACACAGATGATCAGGAGATATCGGATACGCTTCTGGCGGGGATCGCAAATGTCCCGTCTCAGGACCTCGAAAGACTGGCCGCGCTTGATCTCACGACTGCGGCTGATCTGGTGGCGCTGGACCCCGATCAGGTTGGCGCTTTGGGTTTGACGGAAAAGGGCGAAGGCTGGCTGTTGGAGGGCGCCTTTGAACAGTTGCACGACCTTGCCGAGCGGCGGATGAAACGCATCTGACAGCGCGCGCTGGCACGCGATCACGGGTCGTGGACAGGGGGCTAGGAACGCTTGACGGGCCAACGCCTGCCCAGGTCCTCAAGACCTGCGCGGATCAACTCGGCCAAAACCGCTTCATCCGCGTCCGCCAGCTTGTTGAGGTACAGACACGCCTTGCCATTGGTGTGTTTGCCAAGCCGCGCAAGAATGCTGTCAAAATCGGCGTACCCCGGCATGATATAGATGCTTAGCTTGGCCTTGCGCGGGGCGAAGCCTGTTGCAAATGATGTGCCGGAATGCCCCGATGCATAGGTATAGTCGTAGGTGCCATAACCCAGCATGCCGCCTTTATAGAAACGGGGCTGCCAGCCGGTAACTTCGCGGAAAAGCCCGTCGAGTTGTGCGGCCTCGCGAAACCGCCGTTCCGGTGTGACGCTTGCAAGAAACTGCGCAACTTTGGTCATCTGCCCTCCGTCGGTCAGGCGTTGTCCCCTCTACGGCAATGTGATCGGCCTAGCCGCCTTCTTTGAGCGCGCCACCTTCCCATTCGCCGCTGGCCTCTTCGCCGGTGGCATAGCGCATGGTGCCTGTGCCCTGACGCTTGCCTGCTTTGAAGGTCCCTTCATAGACGTCGCCATTGTCGTAGGTTGCTACGCCCTGGCCTTCAATCTCGCCCTGGACCCAGCCGCCTTCGTATACAAAGCCACTGGCCATGAAGATTTTGCCGTTACCGTGGCGCAATCCATCCTGAAACTGGCCCTCATAGACAGTGCCATCTGCATAGGTGGCTTTGCCCTGCCCATGGCGCTGGCCATCCTTCCAGCCACCTTCATAGCGATAGCCGTCCGCGTAGGTCATGATACCCTGACCGTCATTTCGCGCATTCTTGAAGTCGCCCTCATAGACGACACCATTGGCGTAAGTGGCGCGGCCCCGGCCTTCGATGACCCCGCCCGACCATGATCCCTCATAGGTGGAGCCGTCGACATAGGTGATCTTGCCTTGCCCGTCCGCCAGATCATCGCGGAACGATCCCACATAAACGGAGCCGTCGGGGTAGGTCACCTGACCCTCACCCTCGATCTGCCCTGCGACCCAGGAACCGGTATAGACGTAACCATCCGTTCCCGTGAACGTGCCTTGCCCGTCGCGACGATCATCCTTGAAGTCGCCTTCATAGATGTCGCCGTTTTCATAGATGACCTTGCCCGTGCCCTCGCGGCGTCCGGCAACCAGCTGGCCTTCGTAGACGTCGCCATTGGGCTGGGTCAGCTTGCCTTGCCCGTCGATCTGTCCGTCTTTCCACAAGCCGACATAGATCAAGCCGTCAGGCATGGTCAGCGTGCCTTGACCCGCGCGTTTGCCGACGACGATCTCGCCATCATAAATGGCGCCGTCAGGGTAGGTGATAATGCCGCTGCCCTGCTTGATGCCGTCGATCCAGTCGCCCTGATACTGATAGCCACCGGGGCTTTGCATGGTGCCTTTGCCGTGGTGCTTGGCGTTGCGGAACTGGCCTTCGTATCGCACCCCGTTGGCGTAAAGGGCAACACCCTGCCCCATGATGGCACCGGCAAGCCATTCGCCCTCGTACGTGCCTCCGTCGGCAAAGGTAATCTTGCCAAAACCCTCGGGCTTGCCTTTGGAAAAGGCGCCCTCATAGACGGAGCCGTTTGGGAAGCGCGCAACGCCCTGCCCTTTGATCTCTCCGTCAACCCATTCGCCGGAGTATTCGTAGCCATTAGGCAGCTTGTAAGTGCCTTGCCCGTGCTGCAAGCCGCCCTGAAAGGTACCTTCGTAAATGCCGCCGTCGTCGTATTGCTTGGTCTGGACCTGACTTTGCTGCGCAGTGGCTGCGGCAGGCAAAAGCATCAATGACAGAACATATGGGCGCAGAGACATGGGCGTGACCTTGGGTTAACACTCGGCTGCTAGACTAGGCGGTGGGGCGATAGGGGGCAACGGTCTTTTCGGCGCGGGCCCTCTCGACGCACAAAGAGGCGCCCGCTACGCTGCGACGATCCCTGAAAGGAAAGCCCTCATGACCGACACCCCCACATTCACTGGCCGCTGTTACTGCGGCGCGGTTCACTATGCAGCAACGGGAGCACCGATGCTTAAGGCGCAATGCCACTGCCGCGAATGCCAATACATCTCAGGCGGGGGTCCGAATTATTTTATGATTCTCCCCGTTGAAGGCTTTGTCTGGACCAAAGGCACCCCCGCGACCTTTGCCCGATCCGATCTGGACACGCCCGTCAGTCGCCGCTTTTGTAGCACCTGCGGCACGCATCTGACCACTGAACTGCCCGATGGCATGCGGGTCGTCGTCAAAGTGGGCACTCTGGATGAGCCTGATCGGTTTGGCGGGCCAAAGATCGCAATCTATACAGAAGACAGCCAACCCTATCACCTGATCGCCGAAGGCATCCCCACCTTTGAACGCCTGCCCTGAAAGGCGGGGTGGGCAAGATGCCCACCTTACCCAGCGCATGCCTGCCTGTCTGGCGCTTCACCCCACCCTCGGGGGCTTTCCCTGACCGCGTGATCTGCTACATCACCTGTTAAGACACAATCGCAAAGGGCCGCACCCCATGGCAGACCGTTTCCGTATCACTTTAGGCCAGTTGAACCCGACTGTGGGGGATCTGGCAGGCAACGCTGATCTGGCGCGGGAGGCATGGGCCGAGGGCAAGGCGGCAGGTGCCGATCTGGTGGCCCTGCCCGAGATGTTCATTGCTGGGTACAACGCGCAGGATCTGGTGATGAAGCCTGCCTTCCAGCGGGACGCAATGACCCATATCGAAGCCTTGGCAACCGATTGCGCGGACGGGCCCGCACTGGCGATTGGTGCGCCATTGGCGGAAGGCGACGCGCTTTTCAACGCCTACCTGATCCTGAAGAACGGCAAAATCGCCAGCCGCGTGCTGAAGCACGAACTCCCGAACGAGACGGTCTTTGACGAAGTACGCATCTTTGACAGTGGTCCTTTGGGCGGGCCCTACTCGGTGGGCAATACCCGCATCGGCTCGCCCATTTGCGAGGATGCCTGGCATCCGGATGTGGCCGAAACCCTTGAGGAAACAGGCGCGGAATTTCTGCTCGTGCCCAATGGCTCCCCCTACTACCGCGACAAGATGGAAACCCGCATGAACCATATGGTCGCGCGGGTGATCGAGACTGGGCTGCCGCTGATCTATCTCAACATGGTGGGCGGTCAGGACGATCAGGTCTTTGACGGCGCTTCCTTTGCGCTGAACCCCGGAGGCGAGCTGGCGCTCCAACTGCCCGCCTTTCATAGCGTGATCACCCACGTTGATCTGGAACGCGGGGCCACGGGCTGGCGTGTAGTGCCGCAGGAACTTGCCGCCATGCCCGACGCGTGGGAGGCAGATTACCGCGTGATGGTGCAAGGCTTGCGCGACTACATGGGCAAAACAGGCTTCAAAAAGGTCCTGCTGGGCCTGTCGGGCGGCATCGATTCTGCCATCGTGGCGACCATCGCGGTGGACGCCTTGGGTGCGGACAATGTGCGCTGCGTGATGTTGCCCTCTGAATACACATCTCAAGCCTCGCTGGATGATGCCGAAGCGGTGGCGAAGGCCCTTGGGTGCCGCTACGAGTATGTACCGATCAGCGAGGGGCGCGCCGCCATCACCAACACGCTGGCGCCCTTGTTTGAAGGCACCGAGCCCGACCTGACCGAGGAAAACATCCAGTCCCGCCTGCGCGGCCTGCTGCTGATGGCGCTTTCCAACAAGTTTGGCGAGATGCTGTTGACCACGGGCAACAAATCCGAAGTGGCGGTGGGCTATGCGACGATCTACGGCGACATGTCGGGTGGCTACAATCCGATCAAGGACATGTACAAGACCCGCGTGTTTGAGACCTGCCGCTGGCGCAACGCAAACCACCGCGACTGGATGATGGGCCCCGCAGGCGAGATGATCCCCGAGACAATCATCACCAAGCCGCCCACAGCAGAATTGCGCGACGACCAGAAAGACAGCGACAGCCTGCCGGATTATCCGGTGCTGGACGCGCTGCTGGACATCCTTGTGGACCAGAACGGCTCGATTGCCGATTGCGTCGCGGCGGGCTTTGACCGCGCGATGGCCAAGAAGGTAGAGCATCTGATCTACATTTCCGAATACAAGCGCTTCCAATCCGCCCCCGGCCCGCGTTTGACCAAAGGCGCCTTCTGGCTGGATCGGCGCTATCCGATCGTGAACCGCTGGCGTGATCCTTCTTGACGTCAGGCGCGACCTTCCGCGTTAGGCGCAAGAAGTTTGTGCTGGCCGCCCTGTCTTGTCTGACGGTCTTTGCGCTGACGGCATACGGATTAGTGATGAAATTTGTTGTGGGCGTCGATATTCCTGTGAACTCCTGGGTGATGAGCATCTGTGCGGCGTTCTTTGGACCGATCGGGTTCTGGGCGGCAGGCGTGGCGCTGGCACATCCTGTGGCCTTGCGCCTGAACAAGGATGGTGCATCTGGATACGCGCTGGCGCCGCTTGAATGGCGAGAGGTCCGCAAGGTGGGGATGCACGTGGTCAGCCGCTACGACGCAGACGCGACAAATGATACCGTGGAAACCCGTTTCCTGGGCTTCCAGCTTTTTGATCGCGAAAGCTGGTGGGAACGCAACTCACCAATGCAACGCTGGCTGAACGCCTTGCGCGGCAAGCAAGACGGATGGGATGTCCTGCTGCCACTGGCGCAGATTGAAACGGATGACCCTGACGCAGTGGTCGATCTGGCGGCTGATCTGCACGAAGGGCGGGTGAGAACCGGGCAAATGGTTTCTTGATGAAACCACCTGCGCGCCCGCCCACACCGGTCATCGTCAAAACCTGCTGCTCAAAAGCGATGCTTGTGGGCCTGATCGCTCTTGGCTTTGCCATCGCGGCTACACTGCGCGTCTTTTTGGCCTGCCAACTGGGCTTGGCTGGATACTCGAGCCCTTGGTGGCGCTTTTCATGGCGGGGTTTGCAATATACCTCTTTGGCATCGCGATCTTTCGTCCGATAGCACTGCGCGTGAATCAAGGCGGCATCTCGGCTTATTATGCCCCACCCATGACGTGGGACGACATCAGCGATTTCGACACCTTCAAGGACACCATCGATAGCGGGCCATTCTACACGATGCATGTCGGGATCAAGGTTTCCCGCACAACCATCCTTTTTGCGGGGCTGTCCCGGCGCAGATATGACAAGGCCATACGCGCTACGCAACGCTCAGGCTATCATATCCTGATCCCGCAAATGATCCTCAAAGACATGGGAGCTGCTTCGGTGGTCGCCGCCGCCCGCCGCTTTCAAAGCGCTGCCCGACCAGAGGGAAAAACCGACGCAAGCACAGGGATGTGACTTGAGCCTGCGCGCGCACCACGCCATGTTGACGGAATGCGTTTCATCCTCCCCCTTCTGCTGCTTTTGAGCAGCCCCGCCCTTGCCTGTGGTCCTGACACCGACTGCATGGTGGGCGACCGACACTACCGGATTGCCATGCCCGAAGGCCATGACGGTGCCACAGCGGTAGGCGCGTTGGTCTGGGCGCATGGATACCGTGGGTCCGCCAAAGGCGTGATGCGTAATGGCTCATTGCGACGGATGGTCTCGGATGCGGGGCTGGCACTGATCGCGCTGCAAGGCGTGAACGGCAGCTGGGACTTGCCTTATGGCCCCAGCACCTATGACAGTACCGGCGCGGCAGAGTTTGCTTATGTCGACGCGGTGCTGGCAGACACCACGACACGCTATCCGGTAGATACCAACCGCATCATCGCCAGCGGTTTCTCGGCGGGGGGCATGCTGGTCTGGAACCTTGCCTGTTCGCACCCGGCGCAGTTCGCGGGCTTTGTACCGATGTCGGGCACCTACTGGCTGAAACCGCCCGAGACTTGCAACGAACCGGTATCCTCTATCGTGCACATCCACGGCGATGCGGACAAAACCGTTCCCCTGACAGGCCGCCCGATCCGCGAGACCAAACAGGGCGAGGTGCAGGAAGCCTTGTCGATGTACCGTACTTTTGGCGGCTTTGGCCCCTCAGAGGTCACAATCACCGGCGGATTGAACTGTCGCAACCGTCGCAACGTTGCCGGCGAGGTGCTGGAGTTCTGCCTGTTTCAGGGAGGTCACTCCTTCCGCACTGAACACCTGCGCTACGGCATGGAGCGGCTGCAGGCTGCGGGCCAAATCTAGGCGCCGAAAGTTGCCTCGAACGCGCTTTGCCCGCGAGGTGTGAACCGGATGACCCGCGTGTCTGTGACGCGGGCGCACCAACCCAATGCCTCCATCCGTGCCAACATCGCGCGCCCGACGCTGCCTGCCAGATGGGTTTGCCGCACGCTCCAATCCAAACAAGGTCTGCACAGGGGCGCCTTGCTGCGTTGCAAGCCTTCCACATCAACGCCAAAGTCCTGCATGAACGCGGTGCCCTTGAGGGTCAATGCAACGACGCTTTCGGTCTCTGTGAGCATCCCTCTTGCCTTGAGGCCTTGAAAGAGCGCGACCCCGCGTGCGCCTGCAAGGTGGTTGTAGCACACGCGCGCTTCACGCAGGGCGCTGTCCTTGGGCCCGGTGCGCATCCGCAAATGCCCCGCCCCTGCGGCAAGCCCCATCAGTGCTTCAAGCACGTGACCAACGTCATCGCCGCCAAGGGTGAAATACTTGTGCCGTCCGGACTTGCGCAACGAAATCAGCCCCGCGCCTTCCAGCTTGGCCAGATGCGCGCTGGTGGTTTGCAGGGTGACCCCGGCCTCTCCGGCAAGCTCCGTCGCGGTAAGGGCCTTGCCGCTCATCAGTGCGGTAAGGATGTTGGCGCGCGCCGGATCACCGATCAATGCCGCGATGCGGGATATGTCTGGTCCTTCTTTCATACTTCGACCGTAGCCGAAGCATCCGCACCTCACAATGCCCTATTCTGATCCCATATCAGAAGGAGAGACCATATGCTGACCTGCATCATCCGATACCAGATCGACCCGACCAAACACGCACAGTTCACGCAATACGCCCGCAACTGGGGTCAGGCCATCCCGCGTTGCGGGGCCGACCTTGTGGGGTATTACGCGCCTCACGAAGGATCATCGACACTGGCGTACGGTATCTACAATATCCCCTCACTCGCCGCATACGAAGCCTACCGCGCGCGCCTGGCAGACGATCCGCTGGGCCGCGAGAACTACGCGTTTGCTCAGGCAGAAAAGTTCCTGCTGCGCGAGGACCGCACGTTTCTCAAATGCGCCTCTGCTCCACATGGAGAACCGCTATGATCGCCGTCATCTTTGAAGTCATCCCCGCCACGGGCCGCAAGGACGACTATCTTGATATCGCCGCAACCATGCGCCCAATGGTGGACGCGGTGGAGGGCTTTATCTCGGTCGAGCGGTTCCAAAGCCTGACCAACCCCGACAAGGTCCTGTCCCTGTCATTCTTCGAGGATGAGGCCGCCATTGAACGCTGGCGGCAACTGCCTGCCCACCGCGACGCGCAATCAAAAGGGCGCGCGGGCGTGTTCAGCGACTACCACCTGCGCATTGCCCATGTGATCCGCAACTACGGCATGTTCGACCGCGATGAGGCCCCGCCTGACAGCCGCGCCGCCCACGACTAGGATGAGGCGGGGTCGACCCGTCAGACGGTCTCGCCTGCGTCCAGCTTGGCCAGCCATTTGTCCGCATCGCGCAAGACCGTCTCGCGTCGGCCTTCCTCCATGCGGTCCCACGTTCGGTACATGTTCCCCATGCGGGCATTGTTCGAAAACCTTTCGCGGTGACGGTCCAGAAAATGCCAATAGAGCAGGTTGAAGGGGCAGGCTTCCGCGCCCGTCTTGGCACTCACCTTGTAGTGGCACCCTTTGCAGTAGTCCGACATCCGGTTGATGTAGGCCCCTGACGAGACATAAGGCTTTGACGCGATGATGCCGCCGTCCGCAAACTGGCTCATGCCGACGGTATTTGGCGCCTCGACCCACTCGAATGCATCTGCGTAAACCTCCAGATACCACTGATGCACCTGGGTCGGGTTGATACCAGCAAGCAGGGCGAAATTTCCCGTCACCATAAGCCGCTGGATATGATGCGCATAGGCCTGCCTGCGGGTCTGGTCGACCGCCTGAGAGACGCAATTCATCCGCGTCTCCTTGCCCCAATAGAATGCTGGCAAATCTCTGGTCTGCTTAAGGACGTTCCGGCTGGCATAGTCCGGCCCTTCAAGGAAATAGATGCCCCGCACATATTCACGCCAGCCGATGATCTGACGGATAAACCCTTCGGCGGCATTGATGGGAACATCGCCGTTTTTCCACGCGGCTTCGACCGCCTGACAAATCTCTAACGGGCCTAGCAATCCGATGTTCAGATATGGCGACAACACCGCATGATAGAGGAAATCCTCCCCCTCCAACATCGCATCCTGATAGTCGCCGAAACGGGGCAATGCATGGGCCACAAAGAAGTTGAGCGCCTCCAGCGCCTGCGCCCGCGTTGTGGCAAAGGCAAACGGGCGCACATCGCCAAAGTTCTCGCCAAAGCGTGCTTCGACAAGATCCAGAACCTCTTGGACGACGGGGTCAGGGGTGAAGGTCAGCGGCCCTTTGACTGTGACCTCGCCCTTGGCGGGTTTGCGGTTGTCGTGGTCATAGTTCCACTTGTCGCCTGCGGGGGTGTCGCCTTCCATCATCAGGCCTGTCTTGCGTCTCATATCGCGGTAGAAGTATTCCATCCGCAATTGCTTGCGCCCTTCGGCCCATGCCTCGAATTCGGCGTGACTGGCGATGAAACGGTCGTCGGGCAAGACGTTGATCGCCAATGGCGCATCGCGCAGCGCTTCGATCAAACGCCACTCCCCGGGTTCTGTGGCAATCACCTCTTTTGCGCCCGTCTCTTGCGCCCTGCGCAGC
>CALAIJ010000039.1 GCA_937923365.1 uncultured Sulfitobacter sp. | reverse complement strand
GCTGCCGCCACGCTTTCGGGCATGGGTATGGGCGCGCAGATGGCCAAGGTGCGCCGCAACGGCAAGTCCTATCTGCTGGTCAAGGCAGGCCCGTTCAATTCGGCCAGTGCCACCCAGCAGGCTGTCAGCCGCTTGCACAGCATCGGCTACACAGGCGCGCGCGCCCGCAAGTAACGCGGCCCTTTTGTGAAATGAGGGAAAGGCCAGCCGGTGCGCTGGCCTTTTTCATGTGACAGGGGGGCTTAGGGTCAGGACCCTAGCCGCCACAGATGTTCTGCAAGCGCAGCCAGTCCGCGTCGGACATCAGCGGCTCTGTCAGCTTGCCGCTCATGGGATCGCCTTCGATCAATGGCAAAACCGTCTCTCCCGTGATGTCGAGGGCGTAGGCATAAGGCGTGCTGCGCAGGGCGGCAGCCTCAAAACGGGCCAGTTGCGCGGCAAGGGGCGGAGGGGCAGTGTCCTGCGTCATCAGATGCTCTGCATAGGCGTCCAGCGATCTGTCAGAGACATCCCCCGTGGTCAGCAGGCGGAAGTTCTCGCGCAGGCCCGCCACGTTCAGAAAATCACGCAAAGGGTCGCTTTGGTCGCTTTGCGTCAGCTCTGTCAGGACATAGCCTGCGGCCACGTCCGGCTCTTCATAGTCTTCGATCACGGCGCGGTGCAGCACGACCAATCCACCGGGCAGATGCAGCGCGGGGCGGGTCATATCGGGTAGCACGGCCAGCTTGTTCGCCTTGAGCCGCGCGCCAAGGCGGGCAAGGGTCGCAATGCCGCCGCTGTCGGCACAGGCCGGGCCCGAGACACGCTCTATCCGCGACAGCAAGGCCGTGCCGATCTGGTCGCGCTTCACATCGGGCACCACCGTGAGCGTGTGGTCCTGCAAGGCACCGGGCAGCCAGAAAACGGCAGCGGCAACCACAACCGCCACAGACGCCAAAAGCCCGACAGAGCGCAGACGCCCCGGACGGGGGCGCGATTTGTTGATGGCCGTGCGCAGCGTTTCGATTGCGTCGATCATCTCCGCTTCGTCTTCGTCCAGTTCCAGCGTCTCACCGGGGTCGCCATCGGGGTGAAAGATCGCGGGGCGCTCTCCGGGGTTGGCGCGCTCCACGGCGGCGAGGGACCAATGGGTCAGGGCCTGATCGGTGAGGTCCTTGATCACAAGGGTTGCGTCACCGATGCAGACCACCACTTCGCGGCGTTGGCCATCCATATCCGCACGCCACAGGGCGACGGATTCCAGACGGGCATATTTTGTCAAAGCGGTCATCTGCTGCTCGGGTGCCTGCTTGTTTTTTATGCACTCTAACAGAGCGGGGCGTTTCGGCAAATAGGCTGTGATCCAAAGGCCGCGCTGACGCGCGATTGTTTATATGGGTGCATGTGGCGGGCCTGAGCCCATCACGGGGGCACGGTGCGGATGTGGAAAGGGTGGCCCAATTGCTGGGGAGGTGCTTGAGGGCGCAATGCGTCCTCAAGGCACCTCTGCAAGGGTGGGGGCGATTCTTCAAAGCCTCAAGGACAAGCCGCGCAAGGCGCGGTGCTGCGCATCCTTGACCCTTTGCAGAATCACCGCGTCTCAGAGGCTCTCGGCGATCTTGCGCAGTTCAAACTTCTGGATCTTGCCGGTGGAGGTTTTGGGCAGCTCTTGGAAGATCACGCGTTTGGGGGTCTTGAAGCCGGCCAGGGTTTCGCGGGCAAAGGCAATGAGCGCGGCCTCGTCCCCTTCGGCCCCCGGTTTGAGTTCCACAAAGGCGCAGGGCACTTCGCCCCATTTGTCGTCCGGTTTGGCCACCACGGCGGCAAGGTTCACGTCCCCGTGGCCCATCAGCACGCCTTCCACCTCGACGCTCGAGATATTCTCGCCGCCCGAAATGATGATGTCCTTGGCGCGGTCAGCGATCTGGATGTAGCCGTCAGGGTGTTGCATGGCGATGTCGCCGGAATGGAAGTAGCCGCCCTGAAACGCCTCGGCCGTGGCTTCAGGGTTCTTGAGGTAGCCTTTCATCACCGAATTGCCGCGCATCATGATCTCGCCCTGGGCGGCCCCGTCGCGGGGGATCTGGCCCATGTCGGCGTCCATCACGGTGATGTCTTCCATCATCGGCATGGGCACGCCCTGGCGTGCTTTGATGGTGGCGCGGTCGGCCCCTTGCTTGTCGGTCCATTCGTTGCGCCAGAAACATTCGGTGACGTGGCCGTAGGTTTCGGTCAGGCCGTAGACCTGCGTGACGTTGAACCCCAGTGCCTCGATCTTGGAGAGCGTCGCGGGGGCGGGCGGCGCGCCTGCGGTAAAGACCTCGATAGTGTGGTCAAAAGCGCGGCGGTCGCTGTCCGCGGCGTTGACGATGGCGTTGAGCACGATGGGCGCGCCGCCAAAATGGGTGACACCTTCGTCGGCGATGGCATCATAGACCGCTTTGGCCGACACATCGCGGCAGCAGACAATCGTGCCGCCCAGCATCGGCATCATCCATGTATGGTTCCAGCCGTTGCAGTGAAACAGCGGCACAATGGTCAGGTACACCGGATGCATCACCATGCGCCACGACACGACGGTGCCCATGGTCATCAGATAGGCCCCGCGATGATGGTAGACCACGCCTTTGGGCCTGCCGGTCGTGCCGGAGGTATAGTTCAGCGCAAGGCTTTCCCATTCGTCCTGCGGCATGATCCAGTCAAAGTCGGGATCGGCACCAGCCAGCACATCCTCGTAGGTGGGGTGACGCCCAGTGGCGGGATAGCCTGCGGCAGGGTCGGCTACTTCGATGATCGCAGGCGGGGTGCTTTCCATCCGGGCGCAGGCCGCTTCGGCAAGATCGATAAACTGGGTGTCGACCAGAACCACCAGCGCATTGCCGTGGTCAAAGATATAGGCAACCGTGCCCACATCCAGCCGCGTGTTGATGGTGTTGAGCACGGCCCCACAGGCGGGCACGCCAAAATGCGCCTCGGCCTGTGCGGGCAGGTTGGGGATCAAGGTGGCCACCACATCGCCCGAGGCCACTCCGAATGACGCCAAGGCGGAGGCCAGCCGCGTGCAGCGGTCGTGGTACTGCGCGTAGGTCACCCGATGATCGCCATAGATCACCGCCGGATGATCGGGAAACACATGGGCCGCACGGCGCAGATGCGATAGCGGGGTCAGGGCCACATGGTTTGCGGCGCATTTCTCCAGCCCTGTTTCGTCTTGCATCCAACCCATGCCGCTTACTCCCGTCGCAGATGTCGTTATAGAGACAGAGTATTGCGGCAAAGGGCCGTCTTTTTGAAGATGTAAAACGAACAGGACGGCGTGATGACCACAAATGCGATCAGACCGAACGCTGCGGCACTTAGTGTGCTGGCGGGGATGTTCACGCTGGGGCTGACCGATAACTTCGTGCCCTACATCTCTGAGCGGGGGTCTTTGTGGCAGTTCCACATGGTACGCTCGGTGATGGGAATTGCGCTGTTGATGATGGTGGTGGCCGTGGGCTTTGGCACTTTGCGGCCCAAACGGTTCGCGGCCGTGGCGGGGCGCAGCTTTTTTCAGGCGGGTGCCATGCTGATCTACTTTGGCTGTCTGTCGGTGCTGCCCATTGGTGTGGTGGTCGCAGGGCTGTTCACGGCACCGCTGTTTACGGTGCTGATTACGGTGATCTTTCAGGGCAGGACGGTGGGACGGGTACGCTGGACGGCGGTTGCCCTGGGCTTTGCGGGTGCACTGATGGTGATCCGCCCTGATCCCTCCGCGCTGGACCCGGTGGCGTTTCTGCCCATCTTTGCGGGGCTTTTGTACGCCATCGGTGCTGTGGCCACCCGCGCGTGGTGCGCGGATGAGACGACGCTGACCTTGACCGCAGGCTTCTTTGCCATGCTGGGGGTCTTTGGCGCGCTGGGCGTTTTGCTGTTGGATGGCACCGGCGCGCCGGATAGCCATGCGGGCTTTGTCCTGCGATCCTGGGGCCCACTGGATGGCCCGATGCTGTTCTGGTTCGCGGTGCAGGCTGTGGGGTCGCTGATTGGCATTGGCCTGATTTTCCGTGGCTACCTGTTGGGCGACGCAAGCTATGTGGCCGTCTTCGAATATGCGCTGCTGGTCTTTGCCAGCTTCTGGGCGTGGGTCCTTTGGGGGCAAACGGTGCCATTGCTGGGCCTGTTGGGCATGGTGCTGATCGCAGGCGCAGGGGCGATTATCGCGTTCCGCTCCTCGGCGCCGATGCCCATTCGCGGGATTGAGGCCGACCCATGATTATCAGCGAAGGGCGCAAATACGTCTTTGTGCATATCCC
>CALAIJ010000038.1 GCA_937923365.1 uncultured Sulfitobacter sp. | reverse complement strand
AGCAGATGTACTTCGACCACTGGCATGATTGATTTTCCCCCTTCATCCATTTATGTGCATTTTCATGGAAATGCCAAGTACCCTGCTGGACAAGCTTTGGGCCGATCATGAGATAGTGCGCCGTGATGACGGGACCTCGCTTATGTGGGTCGACCGGCATCTGGTGCACGAAGGATCGCACCACGCGTTTGCCAAGCTGGCCGCGCGCGGGGCATCCATGGCCGAACCTGCGCTGACCTTTGCCGTGGTGGATCATTATGCGCCCACGCGGGGGCGGGCAAAGATTGCCGACCACGATATTGCGCGGATGATCGCCACGCTGGAGGACAACGCCGCCGCGCATGGTGTGCAGATTTTCGGCCTGCATGATCCCGCACAGGGCATCGTGCATGTTCTCGGACCTGAACAGGGACTTACACTGCCCGGATTGATGATCAATTGCGGGGATAGTCACACGTCGACACATGGTGCGTTTGGCGCATTGGCCTTCGGGATTGGCGCCACCGAGGTTGCGCATGTGCTGGCCACCCAGACGCTGTGGCAACGCAAACCGCGCGCCATGCGGATCACATTCGAAGGCGTGCTGGGGCCGCATGTCACCGCCAAGGACATGGCGCTGGGCTGGATCGCGCAACTGGGCACGGACGGCGCGCGCGGAATGGCTGTCGAATATGCAGGCGACGCCGTGCGCGGGCTCAGCATGGAAGGGCGTATGACGCTGTGTAACCTGTCCATCGAAGGCGGCGCGCGCTTTGGCATGGTGGCGCCGGATGCGGTGACGTTTGACTATGTCAAAGGGCGGCCCTTTGCGCCGACAGGTGCCGCGTGGGGCGCAGGCCTTGCGGCGTGGCGCAGGCTGGTGTCCGACAGGCAGGCCACGTTCGACCGCGAAGTCACCATTGATGCGGCGTCCATTGCGCCGACGCTCACCTGGGGCACCAGCCCCGAGCAGGCCTTGCCCATTGACGCGACACTGCCGCAGCTTGCCGATGTGCCTGCCGATAAACGCCCCGCAGCTCAGGCGGCCTATGACTATATGGGGCTCACCCCCGGAGCGCGCCTTGTAGGCACGCCTGTCGATCAGGTTTTTCTGGGGTCATGCACCAATGGCCGGATCGAGGATTTGCGCGCGGCGGCCTCGGTCTTGCGCGGACGCAAAGCACTGGTGCCGGGATTGGTCTCGCCGGGGTCAGCCTTGGTCAAAGCGCAGGCCGAGGCGGAAGGGCTGGACCGTGTGTTCGCGGATGCGGGCCTTGATTGGGTCTCCTCCGGCTGCTCCATGTGCGTCGGCATGAACGGCGATCTGGTGGGCGCGGGCAAACGCTGTGCGTCCTCCACCAACCGCAATTTCCGGGGCCGGCAGGGCCAAGGCGCGCGGACCCATCTGATGTCGCCAGCCATGGTGGCTGCTGCCGCCGTCACCGGCGTGCTCAGTGACGTGCGAGAGGTGGTGCGCTGATGGCCGGATGGACACACCACACAGGGCGCGCGGTGCATCTGCCGCTTGCGAATGTCGATACCGATCAATTGATCCCTGCGCGCTTTATGTCGGTGCCGCGCAGCGAAGGGTATGGCAGTTATCTGATGCACGACTTGCGACGGGACGCGGCGGGCAACCTGACGCCTGCGTTCCCGTTGAACAGGGCGACAGATGCCAGCGTCCTGATTGCAGGCCGCAATTTTGGCAGCGGGTCATCGCGGGAAGCGGCCGTTTATGCACTGGTCGACGCAGGGTTCCGCGCTGTCTTTGCCCCCAGCTTTGGCGACATTTTTGCCAGCAATGCGGTGAACAACGGATTGCTGCCCGCTGTATTGGACGCACAGGGACTGACCGCGGTACAAGAGGCGCTGACCCAACAGGCGGATTGTGTCGTCGATCTGGAGGCTTGCCAGCTATCGATCGGTGCGGTCAGGGTGCCGTTTGTGCTGGAGGAAAGCTGGCGCGAAAAGCTGGTCAATGGTTGGGATGATATTGACCTGACCCTGCACCACGCGCCACAGATTTCGGATTACCGCGCGCGGCGCGCCGCACAGATCTGGGTTTGGCCCAAGGCGGGATCTTAATCCGTCAACGGATTGATCAGGATCGCGCGAAAGTCGTTCACATTGGTGCCCGTGGGGCCCGTCATGAACAGACCACCGATTTTCTCGAAGGCCGAGTAGGCATCGTTGCCTTGCAGATGGGCTTGGGGGTCAACGCCTGCGGCGCGCATTTGGCTGGAGGTCTGGCCTGTGGCGAAAGCGCCAGCGTTGTCTTCGGACCCGTCGATCCCGTCGGTATCTGCGGCCAGCATGTGGATTGCGGGCGCGTTCTCCAGCGCCAAGGCAAGGGCAAGCTGGAATTCGCTGTTGCGCCCGCCGCGCCCTTTGTGGCGCAGGGTGACGGTTGTCTCGCCACCCGAAAGCAGGACCACGGGGGCGGCAAACGGCACCGCGCTGCTGCGCACCTGCCGCGCGAGGGCCGCGTGGACGAGGGCCACATCGCGGGCCTCGCCTTCGATGCTATCGGACAAGACCCATGCGTTGACGCCTGCGGCCTCGGCCGCGGATGCCGCCGCCTTGAGGGACATCGCTGCTGACGCGATGACTTGCGTTTGCACTTTGGGCTGGTGGAACGCGGGTGCCTCGTCTTCCAGTGTTTCGAGATAGCTCAGGCAGCGATCGGGCAGTTTGATGCCGCGCGCGCGCACGGTCTTGAGCACCTGCGACGGCGCTGGGCGGCCCAGCACGGTGGGGCCGGAGGCGACCTCCCCCGGTGCATCCCCCGGCACGTCGGAAACCACAAGCGTGACCACTTCGGCAGGGTGTGCCAGTTCGGCCAGCCGCCCGCCGTTGATGGTACTGAAACACTTGCGGATGTCGTTCATCACGCCAATGGGCGCGCCCGACGCCAAGAGCGCTTCGTTCAGCGCTTGCAGATCGTCCAGTGTCAGCCCGTCCGGCGGGGCAGGCAACAAGGAAGAGCCGCCGCCGCAGATCAGCGCAATCACCAGATCATCGGGTGTCAGGCCGCTGACCGCGTCTTTCAACGCTTGCGCGGCCGCAATGCCTGCGGCGTCGGGCACGGGGTGTGCGGCCTCCAGCACTCGGATGGTTTCACACGGTGCGCCATAGCCGTAGCGGGTCACGACGACACCTTCGAAAGGGGCGGTCCACTGCGCCTCGAACGCTTGTGCCAGTTGTGCCGCGCCCTTGCCTGCGCCGATCACAATGGTGCGGCCCACGGGTGGTTCCGGCAGGCGGCCTTTCAGGGCTGCAGCCGGGTCTGCCGCATCGACGGCGGCATGAAAGAGGCTGGCAAGAAAGTCGTTTGGGTCTTGGGACATGGATCAGGCGCCTTTGAATAGGGTCGTGGACAAGCCTACGCCGGATTTGGGCGAAACCAAAGATGCGTTTCCTTTAAGTGCACAGGACTTACCTACAAACGCAACGGATCAAGATATATCATATATGATATATCATCGACGCGCCTGTCCGGGCACTGAACCGGAGGATGCCCAAGACCTACTCCGCCAGATGGCAGGCAACTTTCGCGCCGCGCAAAGGCCGCATAACGGGGCGCTCCTGCTTGCAGATGTCCTGCGCCAGCGGACAGCGCGGGTGGTAGGCACAGCCTGTGGGCGGGTTGATCGGGTCAGGGATTTCACCCTTGGGCGGTGGGACGTCGCGGCCAAAGCTGCCCAGTTGCGGTGCGGCGGCCAGCAGCATTTGCGTGTAGGGATGTTTGGGCGCGTCAAAGAGGTCATCCGGGGCCGCTTCCTCCACCAGACGTCCCAGATACAGCACGCCAACGCGGTCGGAGATGTGCTGCACCACGGTCAGATCATGGCTGATGAACAGATAGGTAAGACCCAGATCATCCTTGAGATCGGACATCAGGTTGAGCACCTGCGCCTGAACGGACACATCAAGCGCGCTTGTCGGCTCATCACAGACGATCAGCTTCGGCTCGGATGCCAAGGCGCGGGCAATGCAGATGCGCTGGCGCTGGCCGCCGGAAAACTCGTGCGGGAACTTGCCTGCGTCGCGGGCGGACAGGCCCACCTGTTCCAACAGTTTTTCGGCAAGGCCGCCTGTCTCTCCGCCCCGCGCGGCGACGGGTTCGGCAATGATGTCACGCACCCGCCAGCGCGGGTTGAGCGAGGCAAACGGGTCCTGAAAAATCATCTGGATGTCGGCGCGGACCTCGTCAATCCGGGCTGCATCGGTCTCGCGGGCAAGGTCCACGCCACGGATTTCGACGCCGCCTTCGGAGGGCGGCAACAGCCCGACCAACATCTTGCCGATGGTCGATTTGCCAGAGCCGCTTTCCCCGACGAGCGCGTAAACCGTACGCTCTTCGATCTCGAAAGAGACGTCGGATACAGCCGTGAGAAACGCCTTTTTGCGGCGTTCAATCACGCGGTTGAGCCATGGTTTGGAAACGTCGAATATGCGTGTCAGACCTTTGACGGAGACCAAAGCCATCATGCGCCCTCCGCC